>JAJXZR010000030.1 GCA_021779915.1 bacterium | reverse complement strand
GTTTGGCTTTGAATAGCAAAAATCTGAAAGGGATAGAATTGGTTCCCGAATATTGGAGAACTTATCCAGCTAGTCCTGTCGGCTCTCAGCTTATTGGTTTTGTAGGTTATAACAACGATGAAAAAGTCGGGCAATATGGAGTGGAAGGCTATTTTGATTCTGCCCTGAAAGGAAAAGGCGGATTTCTTAAAGCAGAAAAGGATACCGCTGGAAGATGGATTTCCGTTGGAACGCGTACCTTGCAAAAAGCCGAGGATGGTGACAGTCTGGTTCTGACAATCGAGCAATCTGTCCAATATTTTATTGAGAGAAAACTGGAGGAAGCAGTGAAAAAATTTGATGCCATAGGAGGAAGCATTTTGATTATGGAGCCAAAAACTGGCAGAATCATCGCCATGGCTAATTATCCTTCCTATGACAACGAGAATTACAGCGGAATTACAGACAGTTCTCTTTTTCAAAACGCCTGCATTCAAGATCAGTATGAACCGGGTTCCATTATGAAGCCCATGACTTATTCCACTGCTATTGACTCAGGAAAAATCACTCCCACGACTATGTACAATGACAAAGGGTCAGTATCGATGGCCGGATATACCTTACATAATTTTGATGGCGCAGGTAGAGGGACTATCCCAATGATTAAAGCCCTGGAACTTTCTCTCAATACTGGAGCAATCTATGCCCAGCAACAAACTGGTAAAGAAAAATTTTACGAGTATTTCAAAAATTTTGGTTTTGGTAACGCCACGGGTATTGATTTAATGGGGGAGGCTAAAGGAGATATTCGCAATATGGCTGCTATGAAGGATTTAACTTATGCCACCGCCTCTTTCGGGCAAGGAGTTTCTGTTACCCCTATTCAAATGGTTACTGCTTTTTCTTCTCTCATTAACGGAGGAAATCTTATGAAGCCACAGATTATTCAGAAGGTTATTAAAGGTACCGGAGAAGAAACAGAGATTGCTCCAGAAGTAGTCCGCCGGGTTGTCAGCCAAAAAACCTCTGATACTATGCGCTCTATGTTAATCTCGGTTGTAAAAAATGGTTGGAGCATCAAAGCTACTATCCCGGGTTATTTGATTGGTGGAAAAACAGGAACAGCTCAAATGCCCAACCCCAATGGCGGAGGATATCTTAAGGATTATGTTCACAGTTTTATTTGCGGAGCTCCAATGAATGATCCAAAATTTGTTATATTAACCAAGCTTGACCGAGTTAAGGCCATGAATTATGCATCTGATACGGTTTCCCCGATTACCCGACAAATTATGGAATTTCTTTTTGATTACTATAACATATCTCCTACTGAGGATATTACGGAAAAAGAACGCCAACTTTACAAACATTATGTTGATAGTCTAAACGCTTTCTTAGGAACTAATTCGGAGGGAACCAATGCGCAAGAAACAAATGCTAGCACTAATATCCAGCAAAAAATAATTTCTGATAACAGCAATTCCAATTCTAACAATAGTAACAAGAACGAAAATCAAAACGGGAATAAAAACCTTAACAATAATAAAAATTCCAATAATAATAGCAAAGCCCTTCCAAAAATTCCCGTTCCAACTTCAGGAACAGGATTGATTAATATAGAGGGCGGGGGAAATGGAGACTAATAAAGTAGTTTATCAAGTTATAAAGTTCATAAAGTTAGTAAAGTAAGATTTTACAAAAAATTCTTTATAAACTTGATAGACTTTATAACTTGATGAACTAATGTCTGGTTCGATGACCGAGTGGTTAGGCAGAGATCTGCAATCCCTCCCCTTTTGTGGTCGTGTGGCCGAGTGGTTAGGCAACGGTCTGCAAAACCGTTTACCCCGGTTCAAGTCCGGGCACGACCTCAGATTAGTTTAGAAAGTTAAAAAAGGTGTCATCCCGGGCTTGACCCGGGATCCAGGAGGATGGAAAATTGCTCTAATTGACCTAATTATACTAATTAACCTAAAAAAGCACCAAGTACCAAATAATAAAAAAATAAAATTTAGAAATTGGTTTTTGGGATTTTGTTTAGAATAATTAGGTCAATTAGAGCAATTAGAATAATTTAATGAGTCCCCGGTCGACACGCCGGGGATGACAAGTTTTTTAAAACTTTCTAAACTTATTGTCTATGTTTTTTATTACTCTTTTCCTTTCAGGCGTTTTGTTTTCGCCTTTTAAAGACTCTTTTAAAGACTTTGCCAATCATCCCCCAATTTCCTGGGGAAAAGTCGTTTCGGCAACTATCCAAAAAAATGAAGATACAAATTCCGACAGCCAAAATGCGGTTTTGCAACTAAACGGGATTGAATTAAACAAGCTACCGGAAATTCCCCGCCCCAAGGCAGATGATAAAAAAAATAATTTGATTGTTTGGGCGAAAAAGGCGGTGATGATCGATGCTGATACCGGAAAAGTTCTTTATGATGAAAAGATGCTGGAAGACCATCATATTGCTAGTATTACTAAAACTATGACCGCACTGGTTCTAATGGATAAAGTTAAGGATTGGGATGAAAATGTTAAAATCAGTCCTTATGCGGCCAGCGCCGGCGGAGCCACTGTTCATTTTCTCTCAGGAGAAAAATTCAAAGCCATCGATCTTCTTAAGGCTATGCTGATGAATTCCGATAATACAGCCGCCAGAGCTCTCGCAGAACATTTTGCTGGCGGGAAAGAAGAAGATTTTGCTAAAATGATGAATGAAAAAGCAAAAGAATTGCATCTTAAAAATAGTTTCTTTGTTGATGCTTCTGGTCTTAATGATGACGATTCGCATTCCTGTGCTTATGACGTGGCTCAAATAGCCAGAAAAATTTTAGACTATCCCATGATTCTTCAGATCATGCAAACACCTTCCCATATCCAAATTGTTGGGAATGACGAATTTCAAAGAGTTCATCAAGTAGGGAACACAGATGTTTTACTGGGACAATACAAAGGTATTTTGGGATCAAAAACCGGATTTACGTATAACGCCGGATATTGCCTAATGATGATGCGGGAGGGACCCAATCAAAAAAAAGTGATCGGGGTCGTCTTGGACGCCGGTGATAAAGAACGCTGGATCGAAATGCAGAAAATGCTTGACTGGGCCTTCGACCGTTTTTCTTGGACAGTATTTCCAAATGAAAAAGAAAAATAATCAAAAATTTACCCTCTTATTTTTTCCATCATCTCCAAATAAAACCTCAGGTTATGCACTGCTCCTAAGCGTAAAGCCAGAGTGTCACCAATCTTGAAAAGGTGTCGCAAATATGCACGGGAATAGTTCTGACAAAGCTCGCAATCGCAATATTTGTCAACTGGACTAAAATCTTTTTTGAAATCTTCTCTTTTAATGTTTAATGTCCGATAAATTTCTTCTTTTTTGAAATCAAATTTCTTTTTTTTATCAAGCCAAAAATATTTCTTTTCTCGAATAAACAATCGGCCATGACGTCCTTCGCGACTGGGGATAACACAGTCGAACATATCGATTCCAAGATTCACTGCTGTGATTATTTCCTCCGGATAACCCAATCCCATCAAATAACGCGGTTTATCTTTTGGTAAAAGCGGTAAAACCATTTTTAAAACTTTACTCAAATACTGCCTTGGTTCTCCCACTGCCACGCCACCAATAGCATATCCGTCGAAACCAATTTTAAGAAGTTCTTTGGCACTTTTTTTACGCAAATCCGCAAAAGTCCCTCCCTGAATAATTCCAAAAAGTAAAGGTTTTTCTTTGTTATCCATATCATTTTCTATTCCATCTCGAAAATACTTCTTGCAAATCCCCGCCCACTTAGTCGTTCTCTGCACTGCTTTTAAAACGTCTTCTTTGGAACTCGGCCAAGGCGGACATTCATCAAAAGCCATAATTATATCCGATCCGAGTTTTAATTGGATATCAATGGACTTTTCTGGAGTTAAAAAGTGCTTTTTTCCAGAATCTGGCTCAGAAAAATGAACTCCTTCATCCGTTATTTTTCGGAATTTTCCCAGCGAAAAAACTTGAAAACCTCCGGAATCAGTGAGAATGGAACCCTGCCAGTTCATAAAATTGTGCAGTCCTTGAGCTTTTTTGATTATTTCTAATCCCGGCGTTAGCCAAAGATGGTAGGTATTGCCTAAAATAATTTTAGGGTTGAGATATTCCAGATCTTTCCCCGACAATCCCTTGACTACGCCCCGAGTGGCAATAGGCATAAAAAAGGGGGTGTTGAGCTTTCCGTGAGGAGTGGAAAAAGAGAACCGACGAATTTTAGAGGAATCAAACAGAAGCACTGCTGAGCAAATTAAAAATTAAAAGTGCAAAATTAAAAATTAAGGAGTCGCCTTCGGCGACAATTAATTAAATGTGGACTTAAAGTCCACACTAAAATTTTGCATTTCTAATTTTGAACTTTTAATTCTGTGCTAATCGCTCAAAGTGTTACCCACAAGCCGGAAAATTAGCTATAAAAGCCTCTTCCCCCTTACCTTTTCAAGGACTGAAGGAGGGATTGTCCAGGAAAAAGCTTGCAAGTAACATTCTGAGCGATTTCTAATACCAATAAATCCTTGGATATGCTTGAAAAGTAGAGGAAAAAAACAGAAAAGGCAAATTAAATTTCCAATTTTCAAAGCTACAACGTAAAAATTTTCAAGCTAAAACACCCCTTTTAAACAGTAGTTTTTATTGTTCGAAAATTTAATAATTGGAAATTGATTGAAAATTGTAGATTGAAAATTGAAAATTATTTCCCCTATTCCCATTTTTCAATTTCAATCAACCGATTATATTTCGCCGTTCTTTCTCCTCGGCAAGGGGCGCCACTTTTTATGTAGTCAGCTCCTGTCGCAACAGCAAGATCAGAAATAAAGTGATCCCGGGTTTCTCCGCTTCGATGAGAAACCGCTACTTTAAAATCGTGAGCTTGAGCTAGTCGGATACATTCTACTGTTTCTGACAAAGTTCCGATTTGATTTACCTTAATGAGGACTGCATTGCAAGCTTTCTCCTGGATAGCTTCTTGCAATCTTATGGTGCTAGTCACAGTCAAATCATCCCCAATAAGGGTCATTTTGTCTCCTAAAGTTTTATTGAGGAGTTTCCAACCGTTCCAATCGTCTTCTGCTAAACCGTCTTCAATAATCTCCATCGGGTATTTTTTTGCCCACTCTTTATAAAGCTTCACTATTTCTTCAGAAGTTAAACTTTTCTTTTGTTTTTCGAGCCGGTATTTTTTACTTCCCCTTTTGTAGAACTCAGAAGCGGCCGCATCAATACCTAAATTAATATCTTTCCCCACCTTGTATCCGGCCTTTTTGATTGCTAAAGCCATTAATTCAAGGGCGAACCTGTTTCTGGGGAGACGCGCGGCGTAGCCACCCTCATCGCCTACCGCCACCGAATACCCCTTATCTTTGAGGATTTTTCCAAGCGCTCCATAAACTTCACTTACCGCCCGCATTTTTTCGGCAAACGATTTTGTTATTCCTGAAGGAACTACCATAAATTCCTGAATGTCCAGCCGAGAATCGGAATGTTTTCCCCCGTTAATCAGGTTACACATTGGGATAGGCATCGATTTTCCCTTTTTAAAGGAATATACTTCTTGTAAGTATCTGAACAACGGAAGGCCAGTTGAAACCGCTCCCGCCCTAGCACAAGCCAGGGAAACCCCCAAGATTGCATTGGCACCAAAACGACTTTTATTAGGGGTGTTGTCTTTTTCAATCATCAAACAATCAATTTCTTGTTGTTTTCTAACGTCCATCCCTTTAACCAAAGGAAATATTTTTTTCTCTACCGCTTCCATTGCCTTTTTTACCCCTTTTCCGGAGAATCTTTTTTTATCCTCGTCGCGAAGTTCCAGAGCTTCGTGACTTCCAGTTGAGGCACCAGAAGGAATTATTCCAACTCCAACCGCCCCTCCACTTGTCGCCACTTCCACCTGTATGGTAGGATTTCCTCTTGAATCAAGCACTTCAAGTGTTCTAATTCCCGCTATTTGTGGTTTTTTCAGCATTTTTTAGTTTTATTGGTTACGAATAAACTTCATTTACAGTTTATTAAATTCAAAAGATAAGGGCAAGTTTTAGGAAGAATTTTAAACTTCTACCTAAAAAATGAAAGGTGTCATCCCGGGCTTGACCCGGGATCCAGGTTAGACTCATTAATTATTCTAATTGCACTAATTAACCTAATTATTCTAAACAAAATCCCAAAAAACCAATTTCCAATATTTATTTTTTATTGTTTGGCACTTGGTGCTTTTTAGGTTAATTAGTATATTTAGGTTAATTAGAGCAATTTTCTATACTCCTAGATCCCGGGTCAAGCCCGGGATGACACAGAAAAAAACGGGAAACACTCTAAATTAGATTATTTTAAATTTACCCCTTAGAGTAAAAGTGTAAAAAATTTTTATCTAAAAAATGGAAAAATTTCCTGATTTGATGCAAAAAATTATTTCTTTATCGAAAAGGCGCGGTTTTATTTTTCAGGGTTCTGAGATTTATGGCGGACTTTCTAACACTTGGGATTATGGGCCGATGGGGGTGGAACTCAAGAACAATCTAAAAAAAATCTGGTGGAAGTATTTTGTTCAGGAAAGAGAAGATGTTGTTGGAACGGATGCCGCTATCTTCATGAATCCTAGGGTTTGGGAGGCTTCCGGTCACGTAGGAGGATTCAGCGACCCTCTGATGGACTGTAAGAAGTGTAAAAAAAGATTACGGGCTGATAAATTAATTGAAGAATATAGAGAAAAATCAGAAGACGCAACGCTACCGGAAAATTGGGCGGGGGAGTCCACCCCCCCAGAGAAACTGCTTGAATATATTAAAGAAAAAGAAATCAAATGTCCTGACTGCGGTGGAAACAATTTTACTGATATTCGCAAATTTAATCTGATGTTCAAAACTCATCAGGGAGTAACGGAAGATTCGGGATCACAGATTTATCTCCGTCCGGAAACCGCACAGGGAATTTTTGTCAACTTCAAAAACGTTCTCCAAAGCCTTCATTTAAAACCACCTTTTGGCATAGCCCAAATTGGAAAGGCTTTCAGAAACGAGATTACCCCTGGTAATTTTACTTTCCGCACTAGAGAATTTGAACAGATGGAAATTGAATATTTTGTTCCCGAGAAACTTTGGAAGGAAAAATATGCCGAACTAGAAAAACTTTCCTGGAATTTTTTCTTAAAACTCGGACTAAAAGAAGAAAACTTGCGCTGGCGGGAGCATTCTAAAGATGAGCTTTCTCATTATTCATCAAAGACTTGCGATGTAGAATACAAATTTCCCTGGGGCTGGGGAGAATTGGAAGGACTGGCTTATCGAACTGATTTTGACCTCAAGAATCACACCAAAATGAGCGGGCAAGACCTGAGTTTTCAAGATCCCACTACCAACGAAAAATATATTCCACACTGTATCGAGCCATCCTTTGGAGCTGATCGAACAGTGTTGACAATCCTGCTTGACGCTTACAACGAAGAAGAAGTGAATGGGGAAGTGAGGACTGTTCTTAAATTAAATAAAGATCTCGCCCCAATAAAAATCGCTATTTTGCCTCTTTGTAAAAAAGAAAAGTTAACGAGTGTTGCCAGAGATGTTTTTGGCAAACTCAAGAGCAACTATGCCATTTGGTACGATGAAACTCAATCCATCGGCAAAAGATACCGAAGACAAGATGAAATCGGCACCCCTTATTGTTTGACAGTTGATTTTGATACTCTTTCCGACAAGGCTGTAACAGTGCGGGATCGGGATTCAATGGAACAAGAGAGGATTAAGATTGATGAACTGGAAAAATATTTTGAAGAGAAATTTAATTGAAAGGAGGCAAGAGTTCTTTAAAAACCAATTGGTTCTATTTTTCTTTGCAAGAAGGAGAAAAAAATGAAAAATAATTTTGCTATTCATTTTCCCTTTGAAGAGTGGAGAAAAGAGTACCTCCAGGAAATTATCCGGAAAATTTCAATCGGAAAAGGAAGATCTCTTAAAAATGAAGAGCTTACTGAGATGATGTCGGAAATTCTAGGCTTAGGAATGGATGCTATGGACAGGGTTTGTGACACATTACTCAGTGGCAAACAGGGTATTTTTCCTAACGGTCTAGAAAAATTTACTTTGGAGAATTTTTTAGAGGGAAAGCTTGGGTCATTTGGTGAAATAATAAGCGAATTCACCCTTGAAGACTTTCTAGCTTCTTGTTTCCGCCCACTGAGTTTTCAAATAGATAAGACAGATGAATTTGAAGAATGGACCGAGAAGGAAGAAATGGAATTAGAAATCGACTCAGAAGCAGAAGAGGAATAAAAAAAGAAAGGAATTCGAAATGGAACTGAAGAAAAGAAAAGGAAGAAAAGTCGAAAAAAAAGAAGCGCCAAAGAAAGGAAAAGTAAAAAAGGAGAAAAAGGAAAGGAAGAAGGGTAAAAAAGATCAATGAGTCGAAGTAAAAAATAAAGCGCGAGGAATAATCCACGCGCTTTTTTATTTATGAGCATTTATCTTCGATTTGGGGGGATATACATTGTCTCCTTACACTCTGGACAGATCGCAAACGATCCCCCTATAGGATCGAAAGGAACGATTTTCTTCCAATTAAGTTCTATTCTTTTCTGGCAGTGTTCACAGACATGGATAAAAATGTCCTTCATCTTGGTACCACGATTCGGACAATTTTCTGACATATTTATACCTCCTTCAGTTCAGATTTTTAATATTTTAGGCAAAATGAGCAAAAGCTCGGTTTGACTCAGCCATTTTTTGGATGTCCTCTTTTTTCTTAATAGCAGCCCCTCTTTTTTCCGAAGCTTCAATGATTTCATTGGCCATTCTTTCAGCCATCGGTTTTCCTTTTTTGGCTCTGGAAGCAGCTAATATCCAGCGAATAGCCAAAGTGGTTTTGCGATTGCCAGCCACTGGAACGGGAATTTGATAAGTTGCCCCTCCGATTCTTTTGGCTTTGGTTTCAAGGAGCGGAGAAACATTCTTCATGGCCTCATCAAGGACTTCCAAGGGCTCTCTTTTGGTTCTTTCTTTGATAACTTCAAGCATTCGGTAAATAACCTTAAGCCCTATGGATTTCTTTCCATCTTTAAAAGTCTGACCGACTAAGCGCCCAAGGAGAGCGTTTCTGAATTTTGGATCTACTTTAAAATCGTTTTGATTATGAGACATGGATTTGATGATGATAAATAATTGCTAATTGACCTAATTATACTAATTAACCTAAAAAAACACCAATTTTATAAAATTCCAAATTACAAGAAACAAATTACAAACAAGATACAATTTTTAAAATTCGAAATTCAAAACAAAAAATGTTTGGGATTTGTAATTTTAAATTTGTTTGGAGCTTGTTTCTTGTCTCTTGGAATTTTTTTAGAATAATTAGGTTAATTAGAATAATTAGAAATTGTTTAATTATTCCGCCTTCTTCGGTGTCTTCGCCCCATATTTGCTTCTTCCTCTTTTTCGATTCTCCACACCGGAGGTGTCCAAGACTCCTCTTACGATGTGATATCTTACTCCTGGCAAGTCTTTCACTCTACCACCTCTAATTACTACGATTGAGTGTTCTTGCAGGTTGTGACCGATTCCAGGAATATATGCTGTAACTTCCATACCATTAGTAAGTCTGACTCTAGCAATTTTTCGAAGAGCCGAGTTCGGTTTTTTAGGGGTTGTAGTGCTGACTTTAATACAGACACCCCGCTTGAAAGTGCATCCCTTGTCATAAACGAAAGGCTTGTTTTTGAGTAAATTAAAACCCTTCTGCAAAGCCGGGGATTTAGATTTGTTCTTAGCACTCTTCCTATTTTTTCTTACTAATTGATTAACGGTAGGCATTTGGTAGTAATTATTCTAATTGTTCTAATTAACCTAATTATTCTAAACAAAATCCTAAGAACCAATTCAAAAAAATTTTATTTATTGGTACTTGGTGCTTTTTTAGTATAATTAGAATAATTAGGTTAATTAGAAATTATTTAATCTTTCTTCTCTACTTCTTTAGCTTCCGCTGTCTCGGTCTCTTCTTTCTTCACTCCCTCCACCTGGGTTACATCGGCGCTAGCAGTTTGCTCCAGCTCTTCCATTTCTTTCTCAGTCCTCGGTTCTTCAATCATCGCAAGCACCAGTTCGGGGCTACCTAAAATTTCAATATTAGTCAAGGACTTAATCTCAGAAAGATGGATCATATCCTCAAAATTGGCAAGAATGGAAATGTCCACTTCGATCGCTTTGGGGATGTCCTTGGCTTTGCATTTCACTTCAAGGTTTTCAACATTCTGAATTAAAATTCCACCCAAATCCTTAACTGCCGGGGATACACCTACTAATTCAACTGGAACCTCCACTTCAACCTCTTCATCTAAACTTACCGCTAAGAAGTCAACATGCAAAACATCCTCACTATAAGTGTGATATTGAATATCTTGAATAATAACGTCTTTTAAAGAATCTTCTCCTTCGACTTTAAGCTTAATTAAAGTTCCTTCGCCAGTCTTTTCCAATAATCTAAGAAAACTATTTTTGGGAAAAATAACACTTAGATTCTCCTTGATTCCCGTTCCGTAAACAACGCCTAAAACACGTCCTTCTTTTAGGGCGTTTTTACTCTTTATCTTCTTTTCTCCCCTTTTGGCAACTTCCAGTAATTCTGGATTGGAAACACTGATCATCTTGGGAATGGATAATGGACAATGGATAATGGATAATGGACAATATTTTTCCATTTTCCACTTTCCATTTTCCACTTATTTTTTCATCTCTTGATATGCTTCAATTACATCGTCAACCGAAATAATCTTGCCATTTTTCAATTTCTCAATATCTTCCTTTCCCGCATCAGTAAGAGTTCCAACCGAAAGAACGCCTTCTTTGCCCAAAACTACGTGAAAAATCACGGAAGTCTGACAAGAAAAACAAGTCAGGTGAAAAATAGTAAAATTATCTTCACTAATCAAAGTATCGGCACAACCTTTGCTATATTTTTTACCACATTTCAAACATTCTTTAGGAACTTTAAACAAATTTTTCTCTTGAATGGTTGACATAAAGTTCCAATTTTATTAAGTAGCGGTTAGTCTTCTTCTTTATCAACCCCAAAATCCTGGCGATGGCCTACTCTCACACCTCATCAAGGAGGCACTACCATCGGCGCTTATGGGCTTAACTGCTGAGTTCGGAATGGAATCAGGTGGTTCCCCATCGCTTGAATCGCCAAGATTTTGAGGTTAATTTCTACTATCTAAAAAATCAAATAGATTAAATAAAAAGAAAGATGCCAACAACAAAAACAAATAAAAATGAAATCCAACCGGCAAGAGAAGCTTCCTCACTAAATTTAAAATTCTTAATTCTCATAATAACAAGTTTAGAAGGGTTAGAAAATTAGAAAGTTTAGAAAGTTACTTTTAACTTTCTACTTTCAACTAATGTACGTTTCTGACCTTTTATGATTGCCCTTATTACCAAAAAATCCTAAATAACTTTTTCCGAAAAATTCGGTCCGACCTATTTAGAAAAAAACCGAAGTGTTTTTCTAAAATAGTCTCCTTAGAAAGGAGGTGATTCACCCACAGCTTCCGCTACGGGTGCCTTGTTACGACTTCACCCCTGTCGCTGAACTT
>JAJXZR010000037.1 GCA_021779915.1 bacterium | reverse complement strand
AGGCCGTGATATGCTGGGTTATTCCTCCTGATTCCCCTTCAGCCACTTTGGTCTTTCTAATTGTATCCAGCAATGTTGTCTTGCCATGATCAACGTGTCCTAAGATGGTGACAATCGGAGGTCTTATTTGAAGCTCGCTCTCAGGGGCAACGTTTTTTTCTTCTTCTAAAAGCTTAGCAAGTTCAAAAGGGTCGGCTACAATAGTTTCTTTATTTTCGGTTTCATCTTTTTCCACCTCAAAACCCAAATCCTCGGCGATAATGGCCGCTGTATCAAAATCAAGCGATTCGTTAATGGTTGCTAGAAACCCGTTATCCATCAAAATCTTAATGACTTCCGAAACTTTCTTTTCGATTAAAGTAGCAAAATCTTTAACAGTAATGGTGTCGGGAATCTTAATTTGGGACATCAAATATAAGTGTAAAGTTAAAAGTTAAAAGTTAAAAGTTTTGGAGTCACCGAAGGCGACAATCAATTAAATGCGAGTGGTAGCTCACACATTAATTTTGAATTTTTAACTTTTAATTTTTCACTTGTTAAAATACTATCTGTTTCGCTCTTTCTAGTGCGAATTTTTCGTCTTGGGAAAGGGGGGATCCG
This sequence comes from bacterium, assembly GCA_021779915.1. Lineage (GTDB taxonomy): Bacteria > Patescibacteriota > Minisyncoccia > CAIUEV01 > CAIUEV01 > JAJXZR01. The sequence goes on along the minus strand of JAJXZR010000037.1, from coordinate 11,375 downwards.
TCGCTTTGGCCTTCTTTGATGTCGCGAATAAAAATGCGGTTTCCTTGGGAAGTCTGCAGTGTAGATATAATAATGCCACTATCTTTGAAATTAAGCAATGCTAGAGCAAAACTTTGGCCACTTCCTTTCTCTCCGAGGGCATTAAAACGGTTGATTCCTACTTTGCAAATGCCCCTTTTGGTCACTTTACTGAGTTTATTATTAATTTCATATAAGTCATCAATTTCTTTGTCCAGAAGGTCGTGCTGGTTGGAAATTTTCTTTAAAATCAAACTTTTTGTGGCGCGGTGATCAGGATCAGTGATAATAGCTTCGACTTTTCTAAATTTAAACCACCAAAAAAGATTGGTGGCAATGAGAATTATAGCGAAAATAGAGGCGATAATGATTGCGAAAAGGTCCATAGATTAGTTTAGAAAAACGTGTCATCCTCGGCGTGTCGACCGGGGATCCAGGAGAATAATATTAGACTAATAAAATGTTTTTTTGTTTAGTCTTTTGCAAACACACTCTGAAATAACATCCTATGAGTCTAACTGGATCCCGGGTCAAGCCCGGGATGACACAAAGAAAAACGTTGGTTAAGAATCTCCCAAGAAAATTAATGGGAATTATGAACTTTCAAAACTAATCTATCTTTACTCCCTTTCTTCTTATCCTTCAAGTTTAATAAGTTTTTTTATCTCGGTTTCAATAATCTTTCCGGCAGTTTCCTTTGTAAAATTGGCAAACACCCTGTCTAAATTTCTTTTTCCAATAGATTGTCTTTTTTCTTTATTCGAAGCAAGTTCTTCGATTTTAGAATAGAATTCATCCTCGTTTTTTGCATACAAACCTTCCTTATCTAGAAAATAATGGTTGTTGGGTTGGTCGAAGCAAACGACAGGAAGACCGGCCACCATGTAATTCAAGATCTTTCCACTGGCTTCGAAAGTATCGATTGGTTTGGGATCGGCTCCTACATCGCCAAGCATCAAAAAATATTTCAGATTAAGAGCATCCAGTTTGTTAATAAAAACTATCCGGTCTTGTTTTAACTCTTTTAATCCGGGTATTTCAGATTTATTTCCTCCTCCAAACAAAAATCGAATCCCTTTGTCATTTGCAAGATGAGATAATATTTTTTCTCTGAAATTTAAAAATCCTTTTGTTTTACTAAAACTCCCAGAGTAAAGAATGATGGTTTTTTCTTCTTTGATCCAGCCATTTAGTAAATTGTAATCTTCTTTTTCAAAATATTTTTTTAAAAGGCTCAATATTTTAATTTTTTCCTCTTTTGTCCTTTTATAATTGGCAATCTCTTTTTTTTCAAGATTAAAAACAGATATTGTATCAGGCAAAAAAACTGTTTTTGTTTTGGATTTTTTTTCTTGAAAAGACAGATAAAAATTACGAGAGCTGACGAAGATCAAATCGGGAAAATGGAGAATAAGTTTCTCCAGGGCGTTAAAAAACCCATAAGCAAAATCGCTTTTAATCATGTTATTTTCTTTCATTTCAAGCACCAATCCTCCCTGTCCGTCAAAAACCAAGAGTGGATTATAAGTAAAAAGCGATAATAATCTAGACAATATTTTAATGCAAAAACCAATAGCTACTCCCTCATGAAGATGACAGTAAATGACTTCTGGCCTCTCTTTAAGACAAAGTCTTAGAGCGGTACCGAAAAGAAAAATACCGTTGGGAATGTTTATCCAAGAAGAAGAAACTCCTTTGCCAAATTTTCCCAGAGAAAAAACCGCCCTTTTAATTGGTAGATTTGCAAGATCTTCTCCTTCTTTGTAAGTTACAACTGTAATTTTGTGTCCCATCTCTAAAAGGGCTTCCGCTTCTCCTCGAATTCTCAAATGGCAACCGCGGTTTTCGTAGAAAGGAGTAGGAGCGATTATTAGAAATTTTAGGGGCATGGTTGTGGGAGAGAATGATTAATTTTGGATAGGTAGCATTGGAAACATAAAATAATTTCTAATTTACCTAATAAAATGACGAATTTCAAATGACGAATGACAAATCAATAACAAAGTCCAAATATCAAAAAAATTTTTGTCATTTGGATTTCGGATTTGATTCGTCATTCTTTATTTGTAATTAGTCATTTATACTTGAGCCTTCCTGGATCCCGGGTCAAGCCCGGGATGACATGACGATAAAAAGATATCTTTGGAAATTGGAAATTAATCACTCTTCTTCTCTTCCATAAGCTTTCCTCAAAATTGGCAAAAAGTCGAAAACGGTGAGACTGGCTCCTCCGACTAAAACTCCGGAAAGAGTGTTGACTTCCAGCAAAGAAGCGATGTTAGTTGGATTTACGCTACCCCCATAGATTATTCTGACTCGGTCGGCGACATCCTTTTGATAAATATCAGATAGTACTTTTTTGATTAGGATTACTATTCCCATAATATCATTAGGGTCGTCGATTTCGGCAGAGGAACCGCTTTTCATAGTACTTATCGCCCAAACTGGTTCATAAGCGATAACAATTTTAGGAAGATTCAGGATACTGATTCTATGAAAAGCGCTTCTGATTTGCCTAGAGATGACCCTAGTTGTTTCACCATTATTTCTTTCTTCGAGATTCTCTCCCACGCAAACAATAGGAGTCATTAAGCTTTTAACACAAGCGTGAAGTTTAAGATTAACTTGCTCATCTGTTTCTCCGAAATGAATTCTCCTTTCCGAATGGCCGATAAGGGCATACCTAGCTCCCGCATCTTCGGCCATACGTACCGCTATTTCTCCTGTAAATGCGCCTCTAGTTTCAGAATAAATATTTTGAATGCCGAGAGAGTAATGCTTTCCCCGGCCTAGACGTCCCAAATAAATAGCCGGGGGACAAATAATCAAGTTTATTTTTTCCCAAAAATCTCTTTTGTTAAGTCTTTCAATTCCTCCTTCAAAATTTTTTACTAGTCTCTCGGCTTCTTTCAAAGTCAATGGGTTCATTTTCCAATTAGCAACTACAAGAAAAGTATTTTTACTCATTTTTTTATCGATTTAGTTTTAACTTTAGTATTCTCATTCTTTTTTTTCTTTGAAGCAACCGGAAATTAGTTCATCAAGTTTATAAAGTTATAAAGTTCATAAAGTAAGGTTTCTTATTAATTCCATTGTAGCTCTAAATTTGGAGAGTTCTGCTTCAAAACTGTGATTTTCTTGTAGGAAATCCTTCACGTTTTGAAGCAGAACTCTCCAAATTTAGAGCTACAATGGAGAAAAATAGTGTTGAGATTGCAGAAATTTGATAAACTAAATAAACTGGTTTATAAGTTAATAAGTGAGTTGAAAAACAATCCTTACGTCATTGTTTGTTTATGAAAAATTCATTAAGCGTCGTTAGCTCAGCTGGTAGAGCAGTTGGCTCTTAACCAATTGGTCGGAGGTTCGAATCCTCCACGACGCACAGTATTAGTGGAAAGTTAAAAGTAGAAAGTAAAAAGTTAATGTGTCGCCAGAGGCGACATTTAATTGAGGTCGCCTATGGCGACGCCAAGACTTTCCACTTTTAACTTTCAACTTTCAACTTGTTTATGCACATCACCTTAATTCCTGAAACAATTGGTAAAATTGGGGGACTTGTTATCACGAACACCTTGCTTACCAGCTGGATGGTGATGGCGGTTTTGATTTTACTCGCATGGTGGTTGGGGAAAAAACCGAAAATGATCCCAAATAATAAGCAAAATTTGATTGAAATACTCCTAGAAACGATTCAGGATTACTTTGCGGGTGTTTGGGGTAATAAAGAAAAAGCAATGAAATTTTTTACATTTCTTACAACTTTTTTTATTTTTATTTTGGTTTCCAACTGGTTCGGCTTGATTCCGGGAGTGGGTAGTATTGGTTTTCACGAAGAAAACGGAGAATTTGTGCCAATATTTCGATCTTTAAATTCAGACTTGAATGCTACCTTGGCTTGGGCGGTAATTTCAGTAGTTACAATCCAAATCGCCGGAGTAATAAGTTTGGGATTTCTTAAATACTTTGGAAAGTTCATTAATTTCAAAAGTCCAGTGGATTTTATGGTAGGAATCCTCGAGCTCATTAGTGAAGTATCGAAATTGATCTCTTTCTCCTTCAGGCTATTTGGAAATGTTTTTGCTGGAGAAATCTTGCTTGTTGTGATGATGTTTCTTGTTCCCTATATTTTGCCATTGCCTTTCTTTATGTTAGAAATGTTTGTAGGGGTTATTCAGGCGTTGGTTTTTACGACTTTAACTTTAGTTTTTTTGAAATTAGCAACGGAAGAACACTAAAACAGTTAAAAGTTTAAAGTTAAAAGTGTAAAGTTAAGGCGTGAGCTTCACTCACGTTTTAATTGATTGTCGCCATAGGCGACTCCAAAACTTTTAACTTTTAACTTTTAACTTTTAACTAAATTTTATGAACGAAACTGCGAAAGAAGTTGTTGCCAATGCAGGGCAATATAAAGAATTTGCAAGTGCTATTGCAATCGGCTTAGGAGCTGTTGGACCTGGAATCGGAATTGGAATTTTGGCCGGTAAGGCCTTGGAAGCTGTTGGCCGTAATCCGGAAGCTGCTTCAAAAATTCAATCAATAATGATTCTCGCCATTGCATTTGCCGAGGCAATCGCCATTTATGCTTTGGTAGTGGCTCTTATTATCAAATTTGTATAAAACCGAGGATTAATCAAAATTCAAGTTTTAAATAATAAGCATAAGCATCCGCAATGGAAATTTTTGCCAAGTTGGGTATTAACGGACCGATCTTTTTGGCGCAGATTGTAAATTTTTTTCTGCTCCTTTATGTTCTTAAGAGGCTTCTTTACAGACCAATTCTTAATATTCTCAAAGAAAGGGAGGCTAAAATTAAAAAAGGGCTTTTGGAAGCTGAAAAAGCCGAGATAAAGCTCAAAGAAGTGAGAGAAAGCGTGGAAGAAAAGATGAAAGAAGCGACTAAAGAAGTAGATAGAATTTTAGCCAGAGCCTATAAGGAGGGTGAAAAAGAAAGGAATGAAATGTTTATTCAGGCGAAAGAAGATATTGACAAAATGAAAGAGGATATGATGAAGGAATTTAAGAAAGAGAGGGAAAATATCGTTGCGGAAGTTCGCTCGGAAACCGGAAAATTGGTTATTGAAATCGTCAAGAAAATTATTCCCGGCAAGATTGGAGAAAAAGAAGAACAGGAGTGGATGAAAGAGATTGAAGGAGAAATTGAGAAGTAATTTGAAATTTTCAATAAAGTAAAATTGACAAACACGTGTCATCCCGGGCTTGACCCGGGATCCAGTTAGACTCATTAATTGTTCTAATTGTACTAATTAACCTAATTATTCTAAACAAAATCCCAAAAACCAATTTCTAAGATTTATTTTTTTATTGTTTGGTACTTGGTGCTTTTTTAGGTTAATTAGTATAATTAGGTTAATTAGAGTAATTTTCTATCCTCTTGGATCCCGGGTCAAGCCCGGGATGACAGGTTAAACTAATGAATCTAAAATTTAAATCTTTCTTGTGTTTACCCTCAAAGACTACGTATCAACCCTTTTAGATCTTGTTATGGAAGAAAAAGATGCCAAAAAAAGGCAGTCTTTAATTGATGGTTGGATTAAACTTCTGAAATCGCATAACCGCATTTTAGAGGTCGAAAAAGCGCTTGAAATGGTTGAAGCGGAGTTTGAGAACAGAAAAGAAGAAGCTTTGTGCAGGGTTTCCAGTCAAGAAAGCAAAGAAAAACTGGAAGAATTTTTTAAATCTCGAGAGATAAAGACAAAAATAGAGATTGATCCTGAAGTTTTAGGTGGATTTAGAATTGTTTGGAATAATAAGCTTTATGACAACACGGTAGAGACAAAGATGAAAGAAATTGAGAAAAGAGTTATAAATTAAGAATTATAAATTCAAAATTTAGGAGTCGCCAGAGGCGACAATTAATCAAAATGTGAGCGTAGCTCACACCAAAATTTTGCACTTGTAACTTGTAATTTTAAATTTATTTTCATGCAAGCAAAAGAACAAATTTTAAAGGCTTTGAAAAAAGAAATAGAAAATTTTAAAGGTGGCGCGAAAGTGGAAAAAATCGGGAGGGTGATTGAAATTGGGGATGGAGTGGCTGTTATTTCCGGTCTTGATGAAGCGATGGCATCCGAGATGATTGAAATCGGTGACCAAGGCGTGCAAGGGGTGGTTCTAAATCTAAAGGAAGACAGTGTAGGAGCGATTATTTTAGGAAATGCCGATAAAGTAAAAGAAGGCGATATTGTAAAATCTACCGGAAGAATCCTTTCTATTCCGGTAGGAGACGATTTGTTGGGTCGAATTATCAGCCCCTTGGGAAAAATTTTAGACGGAGGAAATCCAGTTAAAACGGAAAAATATTATCCGGTGGAGAAGATTGCTCCGGGGGTAATTGCCCGCAAGTCAGTGGATACACCACTAGAAACCGGAATTAAAACAATTGATTTAATGATTCCAATTGGAAGAGGTCAAAGAGAGTTGATTATCGGCGACAGACAAACCGGTAAAACAGCTATTGCCCTAGATACTATTATCAATCAAAAAGGGAAAGACGTTATTTGTATCTATGTGGCTATCGGGCAAAAAAAATCAAAAGTAGCTAAAATAGTGGCTAAACTTACGGAAATGGGAGCGATGAACCACACAATTGTGGTTTTAGCCGGTTCTTCCGACTCCGCTTCTTTGTCTTTTCTCGCTCCTTACTCCGGATGTGCGGTAGGAGAATATTTTATGGATCAAGGCAAAGACGTTTTAGTGGTCTATGATGATTTAAGCAAGCATGCTTGGGCATACCGGCAAATTTCTTTGCTCCTTAGGCGTCCGCCAGGAAGGGAAGCTTATCCTGGAGACATTTTTTATCTTCATTCAAGACTTCTCGAAAGAGCAGCAAAGCTAAGCGATGAAAATGGTGGCGGATCAATCACAGCGCTTCCGATTATCGAAACTCAATCTGGGGACGTTTCTGCCTACATTCCAACAAATGTTATTTCGATTACTGATGGACAAATTTATCTTGAAAGTGAGCTTTTTCATCAGGGAACAAAGCCAGCTCTAAATGTCGGGCTTTCTGTTTCCCGAGTAGGATCATCTGCTCAAACCAAAGCTACGAAAAAAGTGGCCGGAAGAATGAGGTTGGATCTTGCTCAATTTCGGGAATTAGCCGCCTTTGTCCAATTTGCTTCCGATCTTGATGAAGCAACAAAACAGCAAATTGAAAGAGGGAAAAGATTAACGGAAATTTTAAAGCAGGATCAGTACAAACCAATGAAAATGTCCCATCAAGTAGCGGTGGTTTTGGTCGTCAATGAAGGGATTTTCGACAATATTCCTCTTAATAAAGTTAAAAAAGCAGAAGAAACGCTGATTTCATATCTGATTAAATCCGGAGGGGAACTTCTCAAAAACATTGAGAAAACTGGAACTCTTGATGACGATACAGCCAAAGGAATCAAGGAAAAAGCTAAATCATGCCTAGAGAAATATCAAGAGAAAGTGAAAGAGGAAAAATAATAGTTTGAAATTCTCTTACAATTTTTCCTAACGTGTCATCCCCGGCGTGTCGACCGGGGATCCAGGTTAGTCTCATTAATTATTCTAATTGTACTAATTAACCTAATTATTCTAAACAAAATCCCAAAAACCAATTTCTAAGATTTATTTTTTTATTATTTGGTACTTGGTGCTTTTTTAGGTTAATTAGTATAATTAGGTTAATTAGTGCAATTTTCCATCCTCCTGGATCCCCGGTCGACACGCCGGGGATGACACTTGTCCTTCGTATTTTACTTTTATTCTCAAACACCCCATGTCTTTAAATTCTCTCATCCTCCCCATTTTTATTGTCGCTCTCGCTGGACTTGGGTTTTTTCTTATTAAAAAACTTAAGGATTTGGAGGGGCTTCAGAAAAGGATTGAAGAACTAAATAGGGAAAAGCAAGAATCTGAGAGAAATAATTGGGAGCGGTGGCAGGCGATAAGTGCCCAGCAGATGCAGTCTTTGACTCACAGTATGCAGTCTCAACTCAATCAAGTGCAAGGAAACGTTAACGATCAAGTCCAGAGAATATCCCAGCAGGTAAACGAAACTACTTTTCAGCTTTCCGGCAATATGCAAAAGCAGCTTAGCAATATGACGCAGAGCCTAGATACAAGATTAAACAAAACGACAGAAAGTTTGGATAAAGTTTCCCATACCCATTTGAAGCTGATCGAAGAAACCAGAGAAATTCAAAATGTAGGCAAAGACATTGCAGAATTGCAAAAAATTCTCAAGGCTCCCAAGTTGCGGGGAATTCTAGGAGAACTTTCTCTGGAAAGCCTTTTATCCCAAATATATCCCAAAGATGGTTTTTGCTTGCAATATCCTTTTAAAAGCGGGGTAATTGCTGATGCAGTGTTGAAGCTGAAAGATGACCGCTTGCTTGCCATAGACTCAAAATTTGCTCACAGCAAGTTTGTGGAAATAATCAAAAGTGAAGATGAAGAAAAAAGAAAAAAATTGCGAAGAGAATTTATGACAGATGTCAAAAGGCATATTCTTAGTATTTCAGAAAAATATATTCTTCCAGACGAGAAGACTTTGGATTTTGCCTTGATGTATATTCCGGCCGAGAATATCTATTATGATGTAATAATCAAATACCAACCGGACGAGCAAAGCATTTTGGAATATGCCTACAAACACAAAGTTTTTCCTGTCTCTCCCAATACGCTATATGCCTATCTTACCACTATTGCCATGGGTCTTCGAGGGCTCGAAGTGAATAAAAAAGCACATAAAATTTTGGATTATCTCGGAATTCTTTCAAAAGAATACATCAAGTTTAAGAAAGATTTTGAGGTCTTGGGCGGACACATTAATAAAACCCAAAGCAAATATGAAGACAGTTCCAGAAGATTAACTAGGCTTGGGAACAAAATGGAACAAGTGCAAAGCCTCAAGGGAAAAATTGACAAAAAAGTTAAAAAAGAGGAAGAAAGTGAAGTTGAAGAGATTTTTTCCGGAGAAAAAGAACCTTTTAAAACAGAGTAAGGAGGGAAAATGGGAGAAAAAAGAGAAAAAGAGTCTTCTTTTGGGACAAGGCGAAACTACTTTATTGCGAAGAAGAATTCAACTCTGGATAAATTAATAGATGAAATGGAGAAATGTCTAGAAATTTCCAGAGAAACAATTAAGTATTTTGGAAAAGGAAAAATTTTGGGTTTGCCTTCCAACCAGATTGGTTCGGGGCATTTAGCTATCAAACTGTTTCCTTATCAAGCAGAAGCACTCAAGAAAATTGGATTAAAAGTTGAGGAAGAATAAACCAAGCAAAGATCAGGCAGAAAAGCCTGATCTTTTAATAAACAAGATTAGGATTGCTTAATTTGGTATAACAGCAAAAATACCCAAAGGAACGCTTACTTGGGTGACTAAAGAAAGGAGGGTTTGGACTTCACCAAAGTCTTCTACTTTCATTATCCTTCCCAGAATCGGGTGATAAAGATAACTTAAAAAAGCCACCCCCATAGAGCCGAAAAAGAAAATAACATTATTTTTTACAAAACGATCATCCGCAAGGGCTTTAATTTTTGCTCTCATTTGTGAGGAAAGATTAGTTGTTGCTCTAGACAAACGAGCCTTTAATCAATATATAGCCTAGCAAAATAATATAAAATATGAAAATTTGAGAACTTTTTAAACAGCGCTTTTCTGCTAAGGGCAATTTTCGCTTGACAAAATCCAATCTTGGCACTAAAAATTGGCGTTATTGTTCTTTAATTTTATTTGGTTTTGAGGTAACAAAGGGTGTGGCGAAAGGCTAAAGCTTCGCAAAAAAAACAAGGAGGACGAAATGAAGGATTTTATGGGAAGCTTGTCTAGATTGATTTTAGGGATAATCTGTATGGGATTTTTGCTTGGCGCTTTTCTAGTGGAAACCGGAATTGCTGTTAAAGAAGAACCTGTAAGGGAAAATGCCACTTTTTCAAAAGAGCTCAATAAAAAAATTGGCTCTTACAAAGGAGAGATAGGGGTAATGATTGTAGATTCCAAAATGATCCCCAAAAGAATCATTTGGAAGTCTGAAAGAAAATTCCGAATGAATGATAAAGAGCGGGTTGGCTTCTTGATCTATGTATCAGGAGCCTTTCCTAGAAACACCGAAGAGGAATTTATCTATCCTTTAATTTGCAAAGACAAGGCGGGTGAAGACCACATAAGCTACGTAGTTGCTAGAACCAGTAAAGAAATATTCGTTTTGAAGGGGTGGAGGAAAATTCTTACTGATGAGGGACTTTGTCCTTCAGTAGGAACTATTTATCAGATAAAACCTACTGAATAAGTCTGTCCAACAAAAAAGGACGAGCTAAAAAGCCCGTCCTTTTTCTATTCCAGCAATAAAACTTTCTCATGCTATTTTTCACTTTCTACTTTCTCCTTTTGGCTTATGTCTCTACATCATCCCCCCCATTCCGCTCATATCAGGCATTTGGGGAGAAGAACAGGAAGAACAGCTGTCTTTCTTTTCTGGAAGTTCCCCTACTACTGCCTCGGTTGTAAGAAGCATACTAGCGATAGAGGCGGCGTTTTGAACGGCAAGGCGGGTTACTTTAGCAGGATCGACAATTCCAGCCTTCATCAGATCTTCATATTTGTCCTCGGCTGCGTTGTAACCTTCGTATTCCTTCAAACCCCTGACTTTTTCCACTACTACAGAACCCTCTTGTCCCGCATTAATAGCAATTTGTCGAAGTGGCTCTTCCAGGGAATTGCGAACAATGTCAACTCCAGTGGCTTCGTCCCCATTCAGATTGAGATTTTTAAGGGATTGAACAGCTCGTAGGAGGGCGACTCCTCCACCAGCGACAATTCCTTCTTCAACGGCAGCTTTCGTGGCTTCTAGGGCGTCTTCCACTCGGTGCTGTTTCTCTTTCTGTTCGGTTTCAGTAGCGGCTCCAACTTTGATGATGGCCACTCCACCAGCAAGTTTAGCCAATCTTTCCTGTAATTTTTCCTTGTCGTAATCAGAATCGCTCTTTTCAATTTGACGCTTAAGACTGGCCACTCTTTCATCGATGTCTCTTTTATCGGCTTTTCCACCAACAATAGTAGTATTGTCTTTAGTGGAAATGACCTTATCAGCTTGTCCCAGCATTTCTAGCTCCACATTTTCCATTTTAAGCCCCTTGTCTTCGGAAATAACTTGTCCTCCGGTTACAATAGCAATGTCTTCAAGCATAGATTTGCGGTTGTCTCCAAACCCGGGAGCTTTGACTGCTAATGAGTTCAATGTTCCTCGAAGTTTGTTGACTACTAAGGTAGCTAGAGCCTCGCCCTCAACATCTTCGGCGATAATCAGAATGTTTTTCTTACCGATTTTAGTGACCTTTTCCAAAACCGGAAGGATTTCTTT
>JAJXZR010000002.1 GCA_021779915.1 bacterium | reverse complement strand
GGCGAACATCGAGCTGTATGGAATGGAAAAGATGATAATAATAGAACAGTTTCTTCTGGGGTATATATTTATACTTTGCGCACTGCCGGGAAAATATATTCACGTAAAATGATATTATTAAAATAATTTATTTAGGATATTTTTTGAATTAGAAATTGAAAATGATACCTTCCATGTTCTCCTCCTCCCCAAAATATACTCAAAAACTCGGCTATGAATTCGGAAAAACCCTAAAAGGTGGCGAATTGGTTTTGTTTTCCGGAATTTTAGGGGCAGGAAAGACAGTTTTTATCCGAGGAATTGCCAAGGCTCTCCAGATAAAATCTAAAATTACAAGCCCAACTTTTAACGTTTTTCGAGTTTACAAATGCGTTTTCCCTTCAACCGGAAAAGTCGGAAAAATATACCACTTCGACTGTTATCGATTAAAAAAAATGAACGATCTCGAAGAACTTGGGTGGAATGAAATTATGCAAGAGGAAAATTCAGTTATTCTTCTGGAATGGCCGGAATGCATTTTGGATATTAAATATCTAAAAAAACCCATAAAAGTTTCTATTTTGATAAATAGGGAAGATAATGGGAGGGTAGTTGAGATAAATTGAAATAAACAATAACGTGTCATCCTCGGTCGACACGCCGGGGATGACAGTGTTTTTTGAATTTTACACTTTTAATTTTTAATTATCTTCCATGGTTGAAAAACATTTCATCTACGACGAAGCTAAAGAAATTGGCGAGAAACTGGGAATCGACTGGTCTAAATTCGATGTTGAAGAATTTCGAATGGGGATGGATGTAGAACTGGAACATGGTTCTCACGACCCCATCACTAATGTTTCTAACGATGACCCTTTAACCACCGGAAAAATCGCCCTCGCCCACCTCACGGAATTCCCCGATTATTACACTCGACTCAGAGAAATGGAAGATGAGGCAGAAAAAGAGTGGAAAGAAAAGGGTTCTGCCGAATAAATAATTTCATCCTATGAATAATTTTCAGATAGAGGCTTTTGTTTTGTTTTTTCTGCCTCTATTTTTTTCTGTTGCAGTTTTTTATTGCCTATTTTACCTAAAAAACAAGATTCTCCCGAATAGCAAAGTTCTTAAGCAATACAAGAAAAATAAACGCTGGGGTGGATTAATTGTTGGTATCTTATTTATTACATCTCTCTCATTTTTTCAATATTTAATCGAGGGATTTTTATTACCTAAAGATTTTTGGAGTTTAATTTTGGGAATAATAATTCTGTTTGTCGGAGGATTTGTAGATGATTTAAGCAGTTTGAGCTGGAAAAAACAGCTTATTTTTCAGCTTTGTGCCGCAAGTCTAGCGGTTTTTGTCGGCGACACTATCAATCACATACGCCTTCCCTGGGGTGAAGTTTTCTTTTTCCCTGCCTGGCTTTCAATACTATCCGCCTATCTCTGGATAATTATTGTGATTAATTCCTTAAATTGGTTTGATGGGGTTGACGGATTAGCAGGAAGTATTAGCGTCATCAATCTGTTGGTTCTTTCTATTTTAAGCGCCACGTCTATTGTAAATCAACCGAACACATCTCTTTTATGCTTGATTTTATCAGGAATAACCCTGGGTTTCCTTTATTTTAATTTTTATCCCGCCCGTGTGTTTCTTGGCTCTTCCGGTGTCTGGATTATTGGTTTTATTATTGCCGTAATATCAATTTACTCAGGCGGGAAAATTGCTACTACTGCCCTAATTTTTGGATTTCCCCTGATTGATTTTCTTTTTGTCTCTGCTAAAAGAATAGCCCAAGGAAAATCTCCCACTATTGGGAACGATAGGCTTCATTTTCATCACAGTCTTCTCGATAAAGGTTGGAAGCATTATGAAATTACGGCTTTTATAAGTCTTGTTTCTTTAGCGCTAGGCATTGGAGCAATTTCATTTGAAACTAAAGGTAAATTTTTTCTGTTTATTTTCCTAATTGCTTTTTTCCTATTCTTCGCTCCTCGGCTAAGAAAATTAAAGCACTCCCGAGAAAAATAAATATTCCTTGAGGCAAAGTTAGAAGATAGTGATCGAATATACCAATAAAAAGATAGGCTAGAAAAAGACTGCCCCAAATTAAAGTTTTTTTCTCCGACAGTTTCACTCTAACTGCAATTCCAATCAAAAAAACAGCAAATATCAAAAAACCCGTAACCCCAAGATCGGAAAGAACTAAAAGGTAAATGTTATGAACCGGTTGGTGTTCAAAAAAATAAAACGGGTAATCAGAGAAAGCGGAAAGTTCGATTGGTCCCGTTCCCCAGCCTCTTCCTAGAAGCGGAGAACTTAAAAATCTTTTTTCTGACGCTTTAGCAAGCTCCATCCGCAATTCGATTGATTCTCCCTTTAAGAAAATAAAATTATAAACTGATCCTCGCAGAAGAAAACTGAAAGCAATAAGAATAAGTATTGCTGATACTACCACCGACTTTTTCTTGAATTTTTCGAAGACGCTTCTTATCGTTTTTAGGTTTAAAACAGCCATCAAAATCAGTCCCAAAAGAGCGGAACGAGAAAAAGTGAGAATTAGACCAATGAATTGGATAAAAAGTGCTATATTTTCTACTGATTTACAGTTTTTTCCGGTTTGTACCATTCTTATCAAAATGAATAAACAGTAATGTTGCTTATTGTTCTCCTGGGTTCCTGCTTTCGCAGGAATGACACATTGTTTGTACTTCTCGGTATTTTTTGTGTTACTTTTTTCTAAATTTATTAAAGTAAGTGTAGCTGAAATAGTAAATAAGAAAAAACCTCCCAAAACATTAGGATGGGGGAGTGTTCCATAGGCACGAAGAAAGTCGTGTCCCAAAAGTGGAAAACGAGCCAATCCCAACACTTCCGGTCCAAGATGGCTTTCTCCGAGGAGATAAAATCCGAGCGATCGAGAAAAAACCACTTGCAAAAGTCCGATCAAACTTTCAAAAACACCTAGAAAAACAAAGATGTAGAGAAATAATCGCTTGATTTTAGAAGAAAGAGAAAAAAAATAGGCAACAGAAAACAAAACCAGAAAAAAAATAACCATCCGTAATCCAAGGAGCAAACTAAGTAAAGGTTCTCCGCTCCAAAAAACCGAAAGGCAAATAAATACAAGAAAAAGAAGCAAAACGAAATTAACGCTCTGTTTTTTTAATAAAATATTTTTCAAAAGAGAAAAAGAGCCTTTATATGAATAGAAGTAAAAAAATAAAACGATCAGGAAAACAAGGCTCGTCAGGTCAGAAAGATAGATCCCGGAAAGCAAAAAAGAAGTGCTCCCCGGAGCGACTTTCAAAGAGTAGGGTAAAGAGAGAGGGACACTCAATAGCCAGAGGATAAGGGAGTATTTTAGGAGTTTTTGCATGATGAGTAAATAATTTTCAATTTCCAATTTTCAATTTCCAAACAATTTTTAATTATATAATTCCTTAATTTTCAAACAAAAAATACGTGTCATCCCGGGCTTGACCCGGGATCCAGTTAGACTAACAGAATGTTATTTTAATGTATATTGTTAAAAAAATGAATCAAAGTAACGTTACGTTAGTTTAATATCGTTTTCCTGGATCCCCGGTCGACACGCCGGGGATGACACGTAGATACAAGGATTTCTTTGTTTATTAAATTGAGAAATTTCGTAATTGGAAATTGTTTGGAAATTGAAAATTAGAAATTAAAAATTAATCACTATCTATGCCCTTATCTTCCCCCATCCTCTTCATCACTCGCACCTACCCTCCGATTATCGGCGGAATGGAGAATTTGAGTTTTGACCTGACCACCACGATAGAAAAATTGACTCCTACTTACATCATTAAGAATGTTTACGGAAAAAAGGGTTTGCCTTTTTTTGTTCCTTACGCACTCATTAAAGCAATTTACTTAATAATTACTAAAAAGATTAAAATAGTCCATTTGTCCGATGGAGTTTTATCACCAGTTGGACTAGCGCTCAAAATTATTTTTCCCAAAATAAAAATAGCCATCAATATTCATGGATTAGATCTTACGTATGCCGAGAAACTGCCATTTTATTATTATTCCAACGTTCTTCCTATTAGAAAACTCGATCTCATTATTCCGGTAAGTCTCGATACCAAGGAAGAGTGCCTCAAATATGGTATTGAAGGAAACAAAATCACCTACATTCCAAACGGTACCCACTCAGATCGATACTATTTAAAAATCATTCACGAAAATCCGAAAGAAAAAATCAGAACGATCAAAAAAATTCTTCCTGATATCGCTTCAAAAATTGATTTTTCAGAGAAGTTCGTTATTTTGTTTTTAGGACGCCTTGCCAAGAGGAAAGGAATGGCTTGGTTTACCAAGGAAGTAATGCTCAAACTTCCTCAGGTAGCCGTTCTCATAATTGCTGGTGATGGACCGGATAAAGGAAAAATTGAAAAAATTGTGGAAGAAAAACATCTTCAAGACAGAGTTTTTCTTTTAGGAAAAGTCAGCGAGAAAGTTAAAAAATTGGTTTTGAATATTTCCGACATCCTCGTTATGCCCAACATTAAAGTACCAGGAGATAAAGAGGGGTTTGGAATAACCGCCATTGAAGCGGGAGCCTGCGCACTCCCGCCAATCGTTTCAGACATCGAGGGACTAAAAAACGCCATTACTAACAAGGAAAATGGTCTAAGATTACCTTCCAAAGATTCAAAAAAATATATTGGCGTGATAAAATTTCTCATGGAAAATCCCGAATACCGGAAAGAACTTTCTCTCGGATCTCGTGAATATGTGAGGGAGAATTTTGATTGGAAAATAGTTGGAGAGAGGTATATGGGAGAGTTTATAAAGTTGGAGAAACTGACAAAGAGTAAATAATACTAGGTTAAGTAGCATTATTATACTGTGTCATCCCGGGCTTGACCCGGGATCCAGAAAACAGTAATAGAATTTCTAATTTCTAATTCACCTAATTTATAATAAAAATCACAATGGTTAAAATGTGTAATTCAAAAATATTTTGATATTGGACATTGAGACTTTTATTAGGTGAATTAGGTAATTAGGTGAATTAGGAATTATTATTACCCTCCTGGATCCCGGGTCAAGCCCGGGATGACACGTTGGATAGGGAACGACACGTATTTTTTTAAAATTAATACTCTTCAAGCCCCCTTTATGTTCGACTTTTCCTCCATCTTTGATTACATTCTACTAATCTCGGCTTTCTTTTTTGCCGTCCTATCGCCCGGTTTTGTGGCTATAGAGCTTCTTTTTCCTAGAAGATATCTCAACCGAGTTTTAAGTAAAATTCTCTCAAAATCTAACGCTTGGATAGTTCAAAAGTATTTTTACTATTTATTTTCCCCCGCCACCGGACTGGTTGTCCTCGATGGAATGGTCTTTATTTTGAATCGACTAAATATAAAACTTTCAAGACCGAACTTATTTGCCACCTTTTTTCTTCTTAATATTGTTTTATGGGGAATAAAAATTGGATTAAAAAAGAATAAGAAGAAAAAAATTAATCAATCAGAACCAGTTAAGTTAAAATCCCACCTCGTTTATATCTTTATCGCTCTTTGGATTTTTGCCATCGCAATCAGAACCGTCTTTTACCTCCCAGATGCCGTCCCTCAAAACACCGATTTAGGCCACCACATGTACTGGGCGGAATTTTTGGTTTCCCAGGAGAAAATTCCCCAATACACAACTTCCGAAGTGATCGTTGGAGAGCACCTAATTTTTGGCTCCTTAAGCAAATTAGCCGGTATTTCTTTGCTTTCTTCACTCGCTTTGATTATCCTGTCTTTTTATAATTTAATTCTTATTCTCTCTCTGCCAATTCTTGCTTTGATAGCTACCAATAAAAAGAAAATTGCTATTTTTGCCCTTTTTCTCTCGGGAGTTTATTACGCAATTGATGCTCCTCAAGCGAAATTTGTTAAGGGGGGCGTTATCGGAAACACTTTTGGAAATTTATTTTTCGTACTCTGTTTTATATTAATCAGCCTATTTTTTCGGTATTTTCTAGTGATTTACAAAAATAAGATAATTCCTCAAAAAAAATCCGACTTCAAGGCTCTCTCTCTCTTTGTTACTGCCGCAATTTTCTTTTTGGGAGGAGCTCTTTACACCCATCATTTGAGCGCTTTTCTCTTAATTATTTGTTTTTTATTCACCTTTTTATACTGGGCAATCACAATTTTCACTCTTTCTTTCAAATCAAAAGGTTCTTGGGGTTCAATAAAGGAAGTTTTTCTCTGGTTCTCACGTGTTATCTTAAAATCATCACCAATTCTAGCTATCACCGTTGTTGCTTTTTTTATTTTTATCATTTACACCCCCTTTTATCTCCAAGATCAAGCCGTTAATACTGTCCTTCGAGCACCCCTTAAAGAAACCCACTTGGGCTTTTCTTTCTTAACAGCTCCGGGAAAAATCGGTTATTTTCGGCTTTTATTCTTTACAGCAGGGATAATTTCTCTGTTTATTCTTATAAAAAAGGTTTTTGAGAGAAATTTTGAAAACGTTGTAGCTCCCAACGAGAACCAACTAAAAATCAATGTTTTGCTAGCGGTTCTGGTAGGTTGGTTTTTACCTCTTTTTATATTGACTTTTACTCCGCAAATTTCCCATGTAGATCTTCCCAGTCAAAGAATAATAAATTACCTGTTACTCCCTGTGATTATTATTGCTGCATATGGCGCCGATTTCTTGTTGGGAAAATTCAAGATTAATTTTAAAAATAAAAAAATCTTAGCTTTATGGGCGTTAATTTTTTTAATAATTGTTTTTGACGGCACCGCCGACTTTCGAAGTTATTTCTCTTGGAGTAACAAATTTCAAGATACAGTTCAACTTTATGAAGCCTCTCAATACCTCAACAAAAACTCAAAGCAAGATGACTTGATCCTTAAAGACCACGTTTCGTTAGTCGGAGATGCTTGGATAAAATTTTTCGTACCTCGCGGATATGACTATTTTATTTCTCGCACTTACGATTATAAATACGCAGTATATGACCCTTATAACCAAGTCGATCGCTGTCCTAAAGATATTTTCGATGTTCCCGAAAGCAGTTTGGCAACCGCCTGTTATGGACAAAAGGATATTAATTATGTTATACTCCGTCCAAAGGGAGCCGACTTCTTTTTTTGGCGTGCAAAGGACTATGACACCATCTACGCTAGTGATGCTGTTTTTATTTTTAAAAAGGAAAACGGAAAATAATTAAAAATGTAAAAATCAAAAATAAAAATTATGGAGTCGCCTTCAGCGACAATTAATTAAAACGTGAGCATAGCTCACTCCCTAATTTTGCATTTTGATTTTTACATTTTTAATTTTAAATAGCGACCATGCTTCAGGATAAAGAAATTAAAGAGTTGGAAAAGAAATTAATTGATGCAAAAAAAAGCATTGAGAAACAACTTTCCAAATTCGCTACCAAGGATAAAACTATTGAAGACAACTATCGGACTGAATTTCCCGACATTGGTAATCAAGCCGATGAAAACGCCCAGGAAATCACCGAATATGAACAAAACATCTCTTTAGAACACAGTTTGGAAGATGAATTAAAACTCATTAATAAAGCGTTAGATAAAATTAAGAGCAACAAATTCGGACGTTGCGAAATCTGTGGTCAAGAAATTCCCTATGAGCGTCTAAAAATCAGACCGCAAGCGGTTATGTGTGTTTCGTGCAAATCAAAAAACGAAGCTTCTTTATAAAATTTTATTACTCTATGCAACAAGCTAAGAAAAAGAAATCTTCTTTGGTCGTCAAGAGTCCTAAGAAGACTAAGGTTCTAAAGAAATCCTCGGCTAAACCTGATAAATCCAAAAAAGTATTAATGGAAAGTGAAGATTTGAAAGTAAAAAAAACAAAAGCAGTTCGACGAGTAAAATCTAAAATACCTAAACCCGAAAAAACAAGTTTTAAAGAATTAAAAAAACTCAAAGAAAAAGATAAGAACAAGGGAAAGGAGCTGAGCAAGGAAGAATCTCTTTTCAAACACAAAATTGAGAGTTTAATCCAGGAAGGAAGACAAAGAGGATTCGTCACGGAATCGGAAATTTTGGAATTAATTCCGGAAACCGAAGAACAGATAGAAATTATTGAAGAAATTTATAACGACTTGGCAAAATCCGGTGTAGAGATCGTAGAAGGAGAAGCGGAATTTTTGGAAGAAGAAAAAGAAAAAAAGGAAGCCGAAACCGCTAAAAAATCCAAAAAAGTAGTACAGGAAGAAGCGACTGGAGGGGACACTATTCAAATGTATTTGCGAGAAATTGGAAAAGTTAAATTGCTTTCTCCTGACGAAGAAGTGGCTCTGGCCAAAAGAATTGAAAAAGGAGACCGACTGGCAAAACAGAGATTAACTGAAGCGAATTTGCGTTTGGTAGTCAGTATCGCTAAAAAATATGTTGGCAGATCTAGCAGTCTAAGCCTTCTCGATCTTATTCAGGAAGGCAATCTGGGATTATTCCGGGCAGTTGAAAAATTTGATTACAGGAAGGGCTACAAATTTTCCACCTATGCCACTTGGTGGATTAGGCAAGCAATTACTCGAGCTCTTGCCGATCAGTCAAGAACAATTCGCATCCCCGTCCATATGGTTGAAACCATCAATAAATACACTCAAGCCAGTCGTCGCCTAGTTCAAGAACTTGGTCGAGAACCCTTTCCGGAAGAAATTGCTGCAGAGTTGGGTATTGAAACAGAAAGAGCCCTGCACATTCAAAAAATTTCTCAGGAAACCATTTCACTGGAAACCAGCATCGGAACTGGAGACAACGATGAAACAACTGTTCTCGGAGATTTTATACCCGACGAAGAAGTCAATATGCCTACTCAAATTGCCAGCCATACACTTCTTCGAGAACAATTGAAAGGAGCTCTCTCCGACCTCACTCCCCGTGAACGAAAAATTATCAGTATCCGTTTTGGTCTCGAAGATGGAGTGACCAGAACTTTAGAAGAGGTCGGTCACAAGTTTGGAGTGACTAGGGAAAGAATCCGGCAAATTGAAGCTAAGGCTCTTGAAAGGCTAAGAAAGCACCACCTTTCGGAAAAATTAAAAGATTTTTAGCTTTTATATTTTGTAATTTTGTGTTATTAGTTAATGAAATGTCGAGAATAAAATAATTTTTATCTCCAAAATAAAAATGCAAAAAAAGAAAAATCTAGCTTTTACCCTGATTGAAATGATTGTGGTAGTGGCCATCATAGGGATTCTTTCCACCATGATGCTAATTTCTGTTCAAAATATCAGAAAGAATTCTCTTGATTCAAGAAGGAAATCTAATCTGGAAGACTTACGAGGAGCTATAACAATGTATTATTCGGCTAAAAGTGCTTGGCCAGATACCACAAGTTGGGACGCTATGATGAATGCCGTCGAACCGTACATACAAAAAATCGCAGAGAAAGAAGATGGGACAAATATTACCTATTGTGTTTATTCTTGTGGTGTTAATGATGCTAAATGTAATACTTCGACCAAAATTATCCTGGGTGCGAAGTGCGATGGCACTGGCGAGGGATGCGACAAAGCAGCATGTGATCTTAAAACGGCAGGGACAACCGACAATGAATGGTATAATATAGAAGTAAAATAAAAGTAATAATCAGAATTTATAATTTTACTTGTTTTGATTACCACATATTGACAGCCTTAAAATATTATCTTAATTTTTAATCAGTATCTGTCCTGTTTTTCGCAAAATAGGACTCAAAGCGAGAGTTTAAATTTTAATTTCCAAAAGATGACACCGAAAGACGCAGAGTTTGTGGAGTACGTGGTAAAGTCCATCGTAGACCACCCCGAAGAAGTTAAAGCAGAGAGAAGAGTTGACGAGATGGGAGTGCTTGTCACCCTCCACGTCCACCCAGAAGACATGGGTATGGTTATCGGACGAGACGGAAGCACAGCCAAAGCGCTTCGAACTTTGCTTCGTGTGGTAGGAGCTCGCAACAACGCCAGAGTAAACCTCAAAATCAGTGAACCTGAGGGGGGAAGAAGGCCGAGAAGAGAAGATCGGGAAGAAAGAAAAACCGAAGAACCACGAGAAGACATTGAGGAAGTTGTCAATGATCTCAAATTATAAATATATTTCCTTTGTGAGAACGGGTATATCCCGTTTCTCGCAAGGGGTGATTTTAGAAATTTTTTATTGAACAATTTTTTAATTAATAATCTCAATCGAAAAATGAAAAAAGAGACAAAAAACAAAATCACCAAGTTATTGGGTCTAGTCCCGATTGCAAATGCCGATATAACAACTATAGCCCAAAATGCGCCTGGCGTTTCGAAGAAGGCTGACGTTCTTCAGATCGCTTTGAGTTTTATCAATTTCGCCATAATGGCCATAGGAGTTCTTGGCGTAATTATGTTTATTGTCGCCGGTTTTCTTTATATGACCGCTAGTGGTGATCAAAGCAAAATCGACCGGGCTAAATCTACAATGACTTACGCCGCTGTTGGACTCGCTGTTGCAGTTCTCGGGTTTGTCGTAGTTGCAACTATTCAGAGGTACTTCGTTACCGGTGCCTAAAATAAAATATTAATGCTTGAAAAATTATTTCTTATCAGGTCGGTCAATGCCAATCTAGTTTTATCTGGACCAGATGCTGTAATTAGTAGGGAACCGAGTTTGGATTTGAGTGTATTTAAGCTGTTTTTCCAGTACGCTTCTGCAATTTTGTTTGTTATTGGAATAATCTTTCTGCTGGATTCTCTGGTTTTTTACTTGATAGCAGCTGGAGAAGAACCTAAAATGGCAAAAGCCTTCCATGCATTGAAGCTAGGCATAATTTTTCTGATTTTAACCGTTTTTTTGTGGGGAGTGGGAATGGTGATATAAAAAATTTAAAGAAACAAGTTACAAACAAAATATAATCTTTCAAATTCAAAACAGAGCAATCCAACGTGTCATCCCGGTCCCCGAGCCGGGATCCAGAAAAGTAATATTTTAACAGTCTAATATTGTTTTCCTGGATCCCGGGTCAAATTTACCCCGTACCGAATGGTTTGGGGCCCGGGATGACACACTAGACGGTTATTGTTTGGGGTTTGCAACACTCGAATTTGTTTGTAATTTGTTTCTTGTTTCTTGAAATTTTTATCCTTAATTTTACTTTTATGTTTAAAACAAAAATAAAAAACCTCGCTCTTATCCCTTTCGTATACGCTGCAACTTCACAAGATGGTTGGCAGGTACCCCAAGTCAAAGGAATGCCTGACCGATCAGTAGCTGAGATAATGCTTACATTTATTGACTGGGCAGTTATGATAATTGGAGTTTTGGGCGTGATTATTTTTATTTACGGAGGATTTATTTATCTCACAGCTCAAGGCGAAACCAATAAAATCGACCAGGCTAAAAAAATAATCCTCTATGCTATTGTTGGAATCGCAGTTTCTATTCTCGGATTAGTTGCAGTCCGAACAATAGATAGCATAATGAAAGGCAATGTCCCTCAAGGAGGGGGTACTGCTTCATCGCCTACTAGCCCGTCTAGCGGATCAAACCCCGGGGGAGGACCATATGCAATGCCCGCCCCACCTTCACCTGGAGCCGGAAATAACAGTCAAGACGTTCCGACATCGTTACCTTCTGCACCAATGCAATAGATCGAATGGAAGGGTATGTTGCAATAATGCCCGTACAGAGAAGTTATTTTTTAGGTTTAATGATACAAAGATGAAAAATATTTTAGAGAAGACCAAGAGGATTTTTTTGTTTGAAGGTGTGATGAATGGTTGGGAGGGGACTGGTGGATTACCCGACCCAACAGGAAATTCTGGCGGTCATCCGATTGCGGTGGTTCTTGAAAAGTTTCTTAATTGGCTCCTTGGAATTTTCGGTCTTCTTGCCATTATTTCCTTTATTGTGGCGGGAGCGCTCTATCTTACCGCCCAAGGGGAAGAGCAACAGATTCAAAAAGCCAAAAAGGCCGTCACTTTTGGAATAATAGGGATTGTAGTCGGTCTTGCCGGAGTTATTGTGATAAGGACAATAGACACTTTGCTACGCGGATAATTGAAACTGTCTAATGTTTGTCTGAATATTCAATCCAAATATTTCGCATTAATTCCGAAATGTTCTTTTTAAAGGTTCTTAATTTTTAAGAAAAAACAATGTTAGAGCTCAATGATCAGAATTTTAAGCAAGAAGTTGAAGATTTTAAGGGGGTGATTATGATTGATTTCTGGGCTCCTTGGTGCGGTCCCTGCCAAGTTTCCGGACCCATCGTAGAAGAAGTTTCGGAGAACATAAAAGAAAAAGCTAAAATAGCTAAGTTAAATGTGGATGAAAACAATGAAATCGCCTCTAAATTCGGTGTAATGAGCATTCCTACTTTTATTTTCATAAAAGATGGCAAGGAAATTGAAAGAAAAATTGGCATGCAATCGAAAGAAGAAATGATAAGGAAAATTGAAGAGTTGTTGGGAGAGTAATTTTTTGTTAGTTAATATTAAATAAAAAACAGGCTTTCGGGTCTGTTTTTTATTTAATTTAGAAACTGGAAATTAATATTTTATTTTCCAAATCCATATTTTCTGATTATAAATAATTTAAGGGTTCTTTTTGACGACCATTTTAAATGTTTGCCAAATTTTTTTGTTGCCGCTTTAGCTCAGTGGTGGAGCAACTGTTTTGTAAACAGTAGGTCGTCAGTTCGAGTCTGACAAGCGGCTCGGATTTAACATTATATTAAATAGGTAGACAGAGAATAGCAAACGTCAGTTCGCCCAGTCATACGACTGGGCGCCAGGTCGAATGACCTGGCGAGTCTGACAAGCGGCTCAATAACTAGTTTATCAGGTTCATAAAGTTATAAAGTTTATAAAGTTCATGAAAAACGAAAATTTGACTGCTCCGATTGATTATTTTTTAGATGTAGTTGAAGAAGAAGGAAAAAAGAAAAAAAAGATTGTTAATGAAATTTTTAAG
This sequence comes from bacterium, assembly GCA_021779915.1. GTDB lineage: Bacteria > Patescibacteriota > Minisyncoccia > CAIUEV01 > CAIUEV01 > JAJXZR01. The sequence continues at coordinate 35,707 of JAJXZR010000002.1, read as the reverse complement.
ATTGAATCTTCTGATTTGGCTGGTCAGATGGCGCTTCTTTATGAGAAAGTAAGAACGGCGGTTCAATATAAAGAGGAACATCTGCTAAGAAGAGTTGCTATTTATCGAATTCTCAAACGACTAATTGCAATTGAACAAAGAAAAAACAAAAGGGAGATTACTATGGCCTTTTATTTGGAACTACTGATGGCCGGTTACATCGTACAAAAAGATGCTAATGATGAAAATTTTCTCAACACCGAGGCTCTTATTGCAAAATATCTCCATGTTTTAAAATTTACCAACAAGTTATCACAAAATCCGGCTGTTTCTTTGGAGTTGCGCAGATGGTTCCTTAACCTTGCATCGGAAGAGATTGAAATCATTATCACTCCTCAAAAGGAGAAAATGGCCTTAGTTTACGCCATTTACGAAACTTTCAAACCCAAAACAAAATTTATTTTAGATCGTCCACCTTACCCATTACCAGGCTCTAAAATCACTGGTTTGCAAAATGTTGCAGAAGAATATTTAGGAGTGGGATCACTAATCGAACCGATTGCCGACACTTTTTCCGCTTACGAGAAAAAAACTTCCTCCACCAAAGAAGAGAAACTGGAAAAAGAAAAATTACTAAATATGTTGCTTTATATCGCCATTTTTCGCAATCTCCGAAAGTCAGATAGAGCAATGCTTCGTTCTTTGGTTTTTAATATTCATTTTCCTAATTGGGAAAAACTGACCCTAAAAGACAAAGATGAAATAGAAAAGACAATCAAATTATTTCTAATCAAAAAGAAAGAAATTGAAATTATCGCCGAACATCCTTTGATTACCCGTATTCTTTTCCCAATAAAAAAATATATGCTTTGCGCCTCATTTTTTTATGAGGCAATTATGGAAAATCCCAAAGAAGCAAGAGCGATTGCCAATCAAGATTTCCTGTTAAGAGAAAAAATTAAAGAAAAATGTTCCAGCCGATACCTAAAAGAACGCAATAAGCTAAAAAAAAGAATTTTTCGAGGAATTCTTTATGTTTTTATGACGAAAATGGTGCTAGCTCTTTTAATTGAGCTTCCTTACGAATTATATCAAGATCACACTTCCATAAACTACCAGGCACTCGCGATCAATCTGATTTTCCCACCTCTTCTTTTGTGGTTTATTGCATCCTCAGGAAAACATCCGGACGAAGAAAATACTCGGGAAATAATCAATGGATCTGAAATTCTAGTTTATGAAAAAAAACAGCAGGAACACTTGAAGGAAATAAAAATCACTGATCGAGAAAATCCTTTCGCGGAGAGAATTTTAGATCTTTTTTACATGGTTGTTTTTGCTTTGGTGGTGTACTCTTTGATCAAATTTTTAGTTTTTCTTCAATTTAATATCGTAGCAATTATAATTTTCACGATTTTTACGGGAACTGTAAGTTTTTTTGGTGCTCTTATTCGCCAATCTCGAAGGGATCTTGTGATTACAAAAGACAAAGAAGGCTTTATAAGTTTGCTCTTTGACACTATTATGCTTCCTTTTGTACGTTTCGGAAGATTGCTTTCAGTAAAATTTTCCCGTATTAACGTCTTGATCTTTTTATTAGACTTTCTGGTCGAGGCTCCTTTTAAATTTATCATTAGGGCATTTGAGGCATGGATAGGGTTTCTTAAGAGAAAAAGAGACGAAATTGAAAGACAACTTGATTAGCCTTGCTGTTACTAAATTAAACTTATGGTATAAAATTAAGTTCCAAGAGTTTTAGAACATACTTTATAAAAAATTAATTCAAAAAAAAATGATCCAAAACAACACTAAAGGTAAAAACAAATCAGGAATAATACTTCTGATTTTAGCCGTCATTCTTTTGATTGGTGCGGTTTATTTCGTTACAAAGAAAAAAACTTCCGATACTAGCCAGTCTAGTTTTAATATTAATGCCGACTCAACTCAAAAACTTAAAACACCTTCCAATGCAGAAAATTTAAATGAAAATTCTCTTCCCAATACCGCTTCTTCAAATGTTAACTCCAATAATAATTCCAGCGATGAGGTTATTCCCCCAGACAAGACCAGTAATGAAACGCCCGATGAGGCTTTGAGGCAAAAAATAATTGCCTACGTTAATCAAAATCTCGACAAAATAGCTCCTCCCCCAAAAAACGACACTTGGGACACTCCTTCTTTTTATTTTGTGGGAAATTCAAAAGTTTATCTTGAACTTTATGGAGCGAATACCGACCTGGTTGGGGTGGAAATATTGTTCGATGTTCAAAAAGACGGCAACAGTTTCAAGTTAAATGAATTAGCCAGATACAAGGAAGGAGAGGAAGATTGGATTTTATCCAGTGGAAAAGACGATTACAGCGACTATGCTCAAGATGATTATGAGTATAATGAACAAACAAAAAAATGGGAAAAGCTTGATGATATGGGAGCTCAGGATAGTAGCAACGGTCAAGGAACCGACAGCAACTCTAATGGCAATTCTATTCTTCCCTAAATCCTAAGTAAAAAATTAAAAAAAATAGATGGATAGTGTCGGGAAAAAAATTAAAATTCGAATCAACGAGAAAATTTTTGATTGTACAAGTGGAGAGAAATTGATTGATTTTTGTAGAAAGAATAACTTGGAAATCCCTTCTCTTTGCAATCATGAAGACTTTGAAAAAAGCGACGCAGTCTGCCGATTGTGTCTAGTTAAAGTTAAAAAGTCCCAAGAGGAGGATTATCACTACCTTCCTAGTTGCGCAATTAAAACTCAGGACGGTTTGGAGATCATATCTAATGATCACGATCTTTCACGCATAAGAAAAACTCTTTTGGAGTTGCTTTTTGTTGAGCATGCCGGTCTTTGCTCACACTGCTATCGAAATCTCAACTGCGAACTACAAAAACTTGCTATTCATTATTCTATTGATCAATTCCGTTTCGTTCCAAAGGCAGTATCAACAGACAGTGAAGAGGCATTAGAACAGTTGAGAAACCAACTTGAAAGAAGGGTCGTCGACACAAAAAATCCCTCTATTGCCCGTGATAGTGCAAAATGTATTGAATGCCGACGATGTATTAAAACCTGCGACAAAATTCAGGGTGTTAAAGCTCTCAACACTCAAAAAAGGGGCATTCATATGGGAGTGGGCACAGAAAATTATGCTCCACTCGAATGCACCTATTGCGGACAATGTGCTCTCCATTGTCCGACCGGAGCTATCATAGAGAAAAGTGATTTGGGACCCGTTATCAAGCTACTGAAAGATCCTGATAAAATTCTTATTGCACAGGTTGCGCCCTCTGTTAGAGCCACATTAGGAGAAGAATTTGGTATGCTTCCCGGATCAGTAGTCACAGGTAAAATAGTTTCCGCTCTTTATGAATGTGGCTTTGAAAAAGTTTTTGACGTAAACACCAGTGCTGATCTGACTATAACGGAAGAAGCCACGGAGCTGATTGAAAGAATAAAAGAAAAAAACCACAAAAACCCCTTGCCTCTTTTCACTAGTTGTTGTCCAGCTTGGGTTCTTTTTGTAGAAGAGTTCTATCCTGAATTAATCCCTCATCTTTCTACCACTCGATCTCCCCAAATGATGCTTGGATCTCTCGTAAAAACTTACTATGCTTCCAAAATTAAAGTCGATCCAAAAAATATTAGTTTAGTTTCAATTATGCCCTGCACTGCCAAAAAATACGAGGCCTCAAGACCGGAATTTTCAACCGGCTCCATTAAAGATGTGGATTTTGTTTTAACAACAAGAGAATTAGCCCATCTAATTAAAAATCTGCAAATCCCTTTCCTTGATTTGCCAGATAAAGATTTTGATCCTCCCTTAGGAATGGGGACAGGTGCGGCAACTATTTTTGGAACTAGCGGAGGAGTAGCAGAAGCTGCATCACGTAGCGCTTATTATTACTTAACAGGAAAAAGCCTTCCTAAACTTGAGATTGAGGAGCTAAGGGGACTCAAAGGAATTAAGGAGGCAAAACTCAAGATTGGAAAAATAAATTTAAATATTGCCGTTGTTTTTGGTTTAAGAAACGCCAGAAAGATTGTTGAGGAAGTACTTTCCGGTAAATCAAAATATGATTTTATCGAGGTAATGGCCTGCCCAGGAGGATGCATAGGTGGAGGAGGTCAACCGTATCCGGTGAATGATTCTATTAGAAGGTCAAGGTCAGGATCGCTTCTCCATAGCGATTTAGTCCAGCCTCTCAGAGAATCTCACAAAAATCCAGCAATTATAGCGCTTTACAATGATTTTCTATACAAGCCGAAAAGCCGAAAAGCCGAAAAGCTTCTCCATACAAAGCATTATCCGTACGAGTTTAAATTAAGAAGAGAGTGGAACAGAAATAATTAAAAATTTAAAATGCAAAATGCAAAATTTTGGTGTCGCTATAAGCGACAAGCAGTTAAATGTGAGCGAGGCTCACTCCTAAATTTTCTATTTTGATTTTTACATTTTACATTTATTATCGTGGACATTTTAAATCTCAAGAAAAAGACAATCCAATCTGATTTACCTCCGGTTGTAACGCCGGAAACAACCGCGTTTAACAATCAAAGTGTTAAGAGCCTTCTTCTGGATTGGAACGCTGAGGAATTTTCTTATTATGAAAAATCTCGAACCTGGTTTTTAATAGGAGGAGCCATCTTTTTTCTTGTTGTCGGCTATTTTACTATTACCAAGCAAATTACCACTGCCCTAACCTTTCTCCTTCTGGGACTCACTATCTATATTTTCTCATTAAAAAAACCTCGTAAAATCAGATGTCAAATAACCAACCATAGTATTTCCGCAGATACTGCTATTTATTATTTTAAGGAGATAGAATCGTTTTGGATATTCTATGAGCCACCCGAATTTAAAGTTATAAGTTTAAAACACAAAAAGCCTTACCTTCCGTTAATCCAAATTCCATTGGGTGAAACTGATCCGATTTTAGTAAGGCGGTCTTTACTCCAATTTTTACACGAAGAAGAGCAAGAAGAAGGTTTCAGTGACAAAATGGCTAGATTTCTTCGTTTTTAGTTTTTAATTTTCAATTGAAATGGCAGAAAAAAAAGCTTGGATAGAAATTTTTTCCGAAAAAGTTTTAAAGTCCACTTATTTTTTGTGGCTTCCGTTTGTTGCCTTTAAAATAATAATCAAAAAATTAAGAAAAAAATAAGATGAAAAGAAGTGTCAAACAAATAATTATTCTGGTTTTTGTGACCGCCACAGTTGTTGGGATTGTTTTTGCTGTCAAGTGGTTACTTCGAGTAAAGCCCACTTGTTTTGACAATATTCAGAATCAAAATGAAGAGGGTGTTGACTGCGGAAGCGTTTGTAATAAATCCTGCCCCACCCCCAAACCAACCGCCATTCCCTTAACTGTCAAAGATTTTCAGGTAGTCGAGGGTGACGGAGTGAAATGTGATTTAGTCGCCACAATAGAAAACCCCAACAATTCCCTAGGTGGGCAACACGCAACTTACACTATGACTTGGGGAAGCTTACAAAAAAAGGGTGATTTTTATATTTACCCAGGAGAAAGGGAACGTTATGTTGCAGAAATTAATTTACCTTGTCAGAAGGGAGTAGATCCCACTATGCAAATCGCTGATCCCCCCAATTGGCAATTTTTCAAACAATTCGAAAAGCCGATACTGGAAATAACCGATTCTGCAACACATGCTCCAAGCGAAACTAACGAATTTTTCGATATTACAGGAACAACAATCAATAAAAGCCCTTTCGATTTAAAGGAAATTGAGATCTACGCTATCGTGAAAAGTCCTTCCGGCAAAATTATCGCTGTAAATAAAACCACTATTAACAGCATCCTTGTTAATGAAAAAAGGGATTTTCGATTATTTTGGACCCACACTTTTCCTCAAGAAGAAGGCTCTTACAAATTTTACACCACCTCCAATTTGTTTGGTTCAGACAACATAATGAGAAGCTTTGGAGCCCAAAGTACCATTGATACTAGAGGAGCAGATCCGTATGCCAATTAAAAGTAAAATAAACTAGGACGTTGGTGTTGTGGAGTGTCATCCCGGGCTTGACCTGGAATCCGGGAGGACATTTTTAGTTTCTCAAAACGTTCTTTTGTCTAGCTTTTAAACAATTACCAATAAAAAAACATTCTGTTAGTCTAACCTAGATCCCGGGTCAAGCCCGGGATGACACAGACGGTTTCTTTTTGTATTTTTTGTAGCGTGTTTCTTGATTATTTTTCTCTATCAAAAGAGTCGGTATAAAACCGACTCTTTCCACTTTCAACTTTTGACTTTTGCTAATATCCTATTGTTGTTTCACACATTCACTTCCGCTTCTACACATTCCGCTGGGACAACTACAACCGTCCATAGGTGAAGATGAAGATGCACTGCAAGAAGCCCCTGAACTTCCACAGGCTCCTTTAGAGTATGCGCAGGAGTCGGAAAAACGATACCAAGTTCCACCAGATCCCGAACAATCTTCAAAATTTGTAATGGAATTATATAGATCCCCCACTGATATACCGGTTATTAAATTACTCTCCGAAATTTTTGTAACTATAGTAACCACTTTTTGGTTGTTTTTAACCAAAGATTCCACAATTTGAGCGGCAATTTTTTTATACTCTTCTTCGGAAGTTTGCCCCAGCAAAGGAGTGGAGGAACTGATATTATCGTTAGACGCTGCTTTAGCTTCTTTAATCATTAAGAGCCCGGTTGATTTTGCCGTCGCATTTTTAATCAAGTCCCAATCAAACCAATGGCTGGATTTAGAAAGAGCAATAATTGGTTTTCTCGCATTGTCTCTCTCTAAAGCGTAAATTAAGAGATCCTCATCGGAAATATTATCTTGCAAATTTGTAAGATCGCTGGCAGTTGTTCCTTCAGCTAGAATTGCCCCTCCCGACCCATTATTCTTCACTTCTTGAGCCAAGCTGTTTGTTTTTTCACTTTTGATTGTGGGAAGAAGAGCGCTTCCCCCATCCGCATTACAATTAAAATCTCCAAAAACCCCCTTGTTGGTAGCGCCCATGACAATAAAACTAACCCTTATTGCCAGATGGGCAACAAGAATAAAGGCAAAACCAGAAATAGCCCAAAAGACTGTTCTTTTGGCTTGAGACATCCAATTATCCCTTCCCCGAGCCCCAATATAAATCAGTCCTCCAACCACTACAAAAAATATCGCCACCGCTGCAGAAACATACAAAAGCCAGTTAAAAAGATTAGCAACTACTTTGAAAAGACCGCAGATGTTGCAATCCAAGCCACTGCAAGTCACAATTCTATCAGTTTCCTCTGCCGCTTTTGCAACGAGATAAAACATAACGAAAGTCAAATTAAATTATTCTTTATTTTTTTTCAACCAAAGAGATTGCTTTTTCAAAAGAAGAACGACTATTAGCGATAATAATATACTTCCCAGAAACAACGTAATTGAGAGACACGATGCCATCTTTAGAAAAGTCAACGAATCTCCCTCCTGGAAACAGTCCACTACTCTCAAAATCCTTTTTGCCGGATGCTTCTACGAAATCTTTTTTAAGACCGATTAAAACAAAAGGTCGAAGGTTATTTACCATTGTTTTTTCCCATTGAGTCATAAGGGCATCCATTTGGGATTTGTCAAGCGAAGAAGAGAAAATTAAAGCCGATCCCGGCCCTTTCTCGTCTTGGCCTCGATACATCAGAACGCGATATGTTCCATCCAATTTGTTAAGCAAGTCCTGGGGCATTTCCATTCTGGTTCTTCCAATAAAATCTCCGAGTGTCAAAGCTTTATTTTCCGAATTATAAAAATTAATTTCCATTAGATCATATATGTCCCCCGCAATTGTATTCATAGAGCGAAAAGGATTCTCCCGATCGTCAATCATCAAGCTCTTTTGAATAGGCATTCCTTCGATAGAATTACCCTGCTTATCAACCGGAACCCTCGCTCCACTGGTTTTATCAGGATAAGGATTGCTTGGTTCACCCGCCTTCTTGGCTGTATCTGAATTAGGATCCCGACTAAAATCGTCCTGATAAACAATTGAGGGTTTCTGGTTATCGACCGTGCTTTGTGCGGTTACGTTAGCATTTTGATTAGAAGAGTTCTCATTGCTATTTACTGAACTTTTTCCTCCTCCCACAAGAGAAAGAATAATCGCCACCAGAACCAAAACTACCGCAACAACTCCCCCGATAAGAAGAAGTTTCTTACCTCCACCACTCTCTTCTTCATAACCCCCTTCCAGCTCCTCGATAAGTTTTTCTTCTAAGTCCTCTTTTTGATTTTCTTTTACCATTTTGATTTTTTAACGTTTTTAAACTTTATTTTAATATTAAAAATGCCAAACAAAGAATTAGTTAATCCTATTTTAAAATTAATTTATTTTTTGTCCAATTTTGATATTAATTTGGAAAGTTTAGAAAGTTTTGAAGGTTTAGAAAGTTACTCTTTGTTAACTTTCTAACTTTCTTAACTTTATACTTTCTAAACTAATTCGGTGCCGTGGGGGAGACTCGCCCCAGTCATACGACGGGGCGCCAGGTTGGATAACCTGGCGAACTCCTTGGCTTTGCCAATTCTTAACGATTTTTGTGCCGTGGGGGAGACTCGAACTCCCAAGTTATTTGAATAACACTAGGTCCTAAGCCTAGCGCGTCTACCAATTCCGCCACCACGGCCTAACAAATTTTCAATTTCTAATTTTCCCGCCCTAGGCGGGTCGCCTAAGGAGACAATTTTCAAACAATTTTCAATGATTTAAATTCTCAATTTTTTAAATAATACCCTCCCAGCGTGTCATCCTTGCGAAAGCGAGGATCCAGGAGAATTATATTAAACTAATATAGTATTACTTTCCTGGATTCCCGCTTTCGCAGGAATGACACGGGGGGTTTTGTTTATATAATTATGAAATTGCAAACTTGAAAATTGTTTGAAAATTGGAAATTTTTTCCATACTAGCCAATTTACCTTAAATCTGTTCTATTCAACTTCTCTAAAACAAACTCCTTTATCTTCCTCTCAAATTCCTCTCTTCTAAAAGATAGCGCAAATTCATGAATTTGAAAAGGGTTAAAGCAATTTTCTTTTGACAATTTTTCGAATTTTTCGATTGCTTTAGTTAAACTTTTAACGGTTTGCCTTTTAAAGAAGAGCCCGGTTATGTTTTCTTTGACAGTTTCAAGTGCTCCTCCAGCTTTATAGGCAATTACCGGTTTTCCGCTAATCATGGCTTCCAGCGCCACTATTCCGAAATCTTCCTCTTGGGGAAAGATTAAAGCTTTAGATTTTGCCAGATATTCCGCCACTCGAGGATCTCTTGGTGGCAAGGAACCAATTATTTCTACATTCGGACCTGCCATTTTTCTAAGTTTATTAATCTCGGGACCTCCTCCAATTATTTTTAAAGGAAGTTTTAACCGGTTAAAAGCTTTAATGCCTAAATCGAATTTTTTATAGGACATCAGCCTGCCTAGCATCAAATAGTAACCTTGATCCAAATTGGAAGAAGTTTTTTTACCCGACATTCTTTTTTTTGCTTGTTCTCTGGGCGATAATAGCTCTTTGACAAAAACTGGAGGATTGATAACGATTGAATTTCGTTGGTAATATTTTTTTATCCTTTCGGAAACTAATTTTGAATTGGCAATGTAATAATCTACCCTATTTGCGGCTAAACGATCCCAAAGTCTAACATAATTAAGACCAGCTGGCACTATTTTTCTCAGGAATCCAGGGAAAGAATACTCTTTCACATATTTGTGACAGTCATCCCATACATACCTTGTAGGAGTATGACAATAGCAGATATGAACGGCTTTTGCCGGAGTAATAACACCTTTGGCAAAACTTGCAGAATCTGATAATACCAAATCATAATAAGAAAGATCTAAGTTCTCCACAGCCATAGGCATAAAAAGAGGGAAGAATCGATGAAAGGATCTGGCAAAGGGAATATTCTGTAAGAATGACGCTCTAATGATTCTTCCTGGAAGAATTTTTTTTGCTAATTTTTTATCATAAAGCAAAGTGTAAACCGGTGCATCGGGAAAAATCGAGGCAAAACATTCCAGAACCCGCTCGGCTCCACCATACTCAACCAGGTAATCGTGGATTAACGCTACTTTTAACCCTGAAAGTTCCAGATTATTTTTTCGCTTGCCATTTTCATTAGTCATTGAAAACCAATAATAATTTATTTACGTTTTAAGAAAGTTATCTCTGTATGTTTTGAATTTTAAATATAACTGTCAAATCTAACAATTCAAAATCATAAGTTAAAAATTCAAAAGAAAAATTAAAACTTCAAAATTTATGTAACTTTAACTTTCTAAATCTTAAAGGACAATTAAAGCAATCGGATTAATTAAAACTTTTAATTGTAAACTTTTCTTTTGAATTATTTATGTATGTTTTGAGTTTAAAAAATATAATGTTATCTTAAGGCAGTGTCTTTCTTTAATTAATAAATAAGAACTCGGATGGAAAACAAACTAAAAATTTTTACAAAAAACGACTGCCCGAAATGCCCTTTGGCTAAGGCTTTGGGAGAAGAATTGAAAAAAGAAGGCAAAATCAAAGTGGAATTTTACAACGTAGATCAGGCAGAAGGACTAGCAGAAGCACAATTTTATTCTATTTTAGCTACTCCAACCCTGGTCTTATGTCCAGATGACGGGGAAGAGGCAGAAATAAAGAGCTGGAGGGGAGAAACACCAGGTATAGAAACGATAAAGACGGAGATTGGGTTGTAAGAGTCGTTAAAGCGGAAGACAAATTTTAATTCATCTAAATAAAATGACAAATTTCAAATGACGAATGACGAATCAAATCCGAAATCCAAATAACAAAAACTTTTTAATATTCGGACTTTGTCATTGATTTGTTATTCGATATTAGTCATTTGTCATTTTATTAGAAATTAGAACTTAGGTAAATTAGAAATTTAATATCTCAATATTCAACCTTCTAGTTTTAATCTCCCCCCTCAATGTCTCTTGCGCAAACAATAAAATCTTCGAGAAATCAATTAAAAAGTGGACATAGTGCGTGTGCTGGTTGTGCTTTTCCTTCAATCGTCAGGACTGTCATGAGTGCCTCAGAGCACCCATTGGTTGTGAGTAATGCCACGGGATGCCTTGAAGTGACTTCGACCATCTATCCAAAAAGCGCTTGGGACACAAATTATATTCACACCGCTTTTGAAAGTGCTTCTGCAACCATCTCCGGGATTGAAACGGCTTATAATTATTTATTAAAGACAAAAAACCAAGACCAGGAGTTCAATTTTTTGGCAATTGGAGGCGATGGAGGCACTTACGACATTGGATTGCAAAGCCTTTCCGGGGCCTTAGAAAGAGGTCACAAGTTTGTTTATCTTTGCTATGACAACGAGGGATATATGAACACAGGAGGGCAAAGATCGGGAGCAACCCCTATGGGGGCTACTACCACTACGGAACCGGCGGGAAGCAAAAAACAAGGTAAAGAGAAGTCCCGTAAAAAACTGCTGGATATTTGCATTGCTCATGACATCCCCTACGCTGCCCAGGCAAGCGCTTCCAACCCTATGGATCTTTTTATCAAAGCCAAAAAAGCCTTTTTAGCAAACGGTCCAGCAGTACTTTTAGTTTTTTCTCCTTGTATTACTGTTTGGAAATTTCCTGAAGGCAAATACGTTGAGATCGCTAAAATGGCCGTCGAAACAAGATTTTGGCCTCTTTGGGAATACGACAGTGGAAAGTATAAAATAAATTATGTTCCTCAAAAATATGTTCCAGTGGAAGATTTTCTTAAACTTCAAGGAAGATTCAAACACTTGTTTAAAAGCAAAGAAGGGAAGACAGTAATTGAGAAAATCCAGCGGGATATTGACCTCCGATGGGCTAAATTGCTAAAATTGGCAGAAATATAGATGTAATTCCCAATAAAATAACGAATGACTAATATCGAATGTCGAATAAATGACAAAATCCGAATACTAAAAAATTTTGTTATTCGGATTTCTGATTTGATTCGTCATTAGTCATTCGAAATTCGTCATTTATTAGGTTAATTAGGACTTAGATGAACCTGTTTCGCCGTAGCGGATTAGAAATTTCTAGTATACCTTCCTCCTCCGACCTCTTTTATCAGCCCTCTAAGCTCAAGTTGGGTTATGATCACAATAACTTTTGCTGAATTCCAGCCTGATTTTCTAATAAGGTCATTTAAAGAGATGCTTGTTTCTGGAGGAATTTTTTGAAAAATATTTTTTTCTTCTTCGTCTAAATCTTCTTCTGTTTTGTTTATTATTTCTTGTTTTGCTTTTACATTTTTATCAGCATAAAAGCAAAAAATGTCTTCGCTTTTTGTAGCAGGCAAAGCGCCTTCTTTGAAAAGGGAGTTTGTTCCTTCGCTTTCCGGAGAAAAAATACTACCCGGAACGGAAAAAACTTTTTTTCTTTCTTTAAAAGCAAATTTCGCTGTTATCAAAGAACCCGATTTCTTTTGCGCTTCTACCACCAGTATTGAATTGGACAATCCCGCAATAATCCTGTTTCGCGCTGGAAAATGTTGTCTCAGGTAGGGTGTTTTTTCCGGATGTTCACTTAGAATAAGACCTCCTTTCTGCAAGATTTCAAGAGCGACTTGCTCATGACTGGGAGGATAGATAGCATCGATCCCCCCTGCCATAACTGCGATAGTTCCACCTCCAAATTCCAAAGTGATTTTATGAGCTAGAACATCAATTCCATAGGCTAGCCCAGACACAATTGCCACCCCGTTTCGAACTAAAGGCGCAACAACTTCTCTTGTCGAACGAAGACCATATTCAGTCGGTTTTCTACTCCCTACTACGCCCAAAATCAAACGGCTTTCCAAAACATCCAAATTTCCCTTATAATAAAGCTCTTTCGGCGGACTTTTAGTTTCTATCAATCTTAAGGGATATTTGCTGTCTTTCAAACTAATCGCTTTTGTCTGGTATTCTTTAAGTTTTTTATTCATTCTTCATTAAAAAAACAGATAAATTGGGTCACGATTCCTATTATAAAGAAAGAAAAATAAAAAAATTATAAAAAATAAATAAAACGAAAATCAAAAAAAGAACGGGATTGCTCCCGTTCTTAAAAAAATAGTTTTTTACTCTAAAAACAAATCTACTTAAGCTCTACTGAAGCTCCAGCTTCTTCCAGCTTCTTTTTGAGTTCCTCGGCTTCCGCTTTGGAAACGCCGGCTTTCACAACTTTCGGGGCAGCGTCGACAATATCTTTGGATTCCTTCAACCCTTGTCCAGTGATTTCTCTGACAAGTTTAATCACTGCAATCTTGGCGTTTCCGGCTGATTGAAGTTCAACATCATAAGCGCTCTTTACTGCTTCGCCTCCTTCCTCTTCACCTCCCTGAGAAGGCATAGCGGCAAAAGCCATAGGAGCGGCAGCTGAGACACCAAATCTGTCTTCGAGGACTTTCACCAACTCTGAAAGCTCTAAAACACTCATTTTTTCGATTTCTTCGACCAATTTCTTAAATTTCTCAGGAACCGCTTTTTTTTCTTCGGTCACTTCCTGAACCTCTTCTTTTTTTACTTCTTCAGTCATTATAATAAATTAAAAATTACTAAAACCTAAGTCCAACAACTTGATGAGTTTGATAAACTTGATGAACTTTATAAACTCTTGTCTTCTATCGCTTTAATCACATTCACAAATGATCGTATAACACCGCTTGTAACTCCAACCAGCCCTCTTGTTGGACCTTGCATAACACTCAATAATTGACCAAGCAGTTGATCTTTGGTTGGTAATTTAGCCAAATTCTCAATATCTGCTCTTCCTATAACCACACTTTCCAAAACGCCTCCTTCAATTTGAAGCTTGTCATTTTTCTTGGCGAACTTCCAGACTCTTTTGGCAGTTTCCGTTTCATCTTTGCCAAAGAAAAAAGCAAGTGGACCAGAAAATTTTCGAGTATCAAATTCAACCCCTTTTTCCAACAAGACTCGGTTCATTAAAGTTTTACGAGCTACCTTAACTTTTCCCCCGATACTTTTGATTTCCTTTTTCAATTCTCCCATATCCTTAACATTCAACCCTCTAAAATCAGCCATTAAAACGACTTTACTATCATCCGAAGCTTTCTTTAATTCTTCAACTATTTTCTCTTTTTGGGTTCTAGTTAACATGGAACAGAACAGTTAAAAGTTAAAAGTGAAAAGTTCAAAGCTTTTGTGTCGCCTGAGGCGACACCTTAATTTTGAACTTATAACTTGTAATTTTAAACTTATAAATAAATCCTGCTTTTTGGGCAGGATTAAATCAAAAACGGATATTCCGTTTTTTTTGCTTTCTCGTACAAGACTTATGGCTGCCCGCTTGTAGTCTTCAAAAGGCACTTACAGTTTTTACTGTCGTACTAAACCAATAATAAACAAATTTGTCAAAAACAATAATTTTGATTTTAACCGCTAACCAGCTCCATATTTCCACTAGGATAAACCTTAAGTACTCTTTTGGAATTATTTGATCCGTCACTGATAATAAGGTTGATTAAGAAATAAGCCGGTAAAGCTGTTGATGATTCAGAAAAAACACCGAAATTACAGGCTTTAGGAGGGCATTCGGAAGTACACTTTGCAATATCTCCTGAATACATGCCAGGATAGGTTCCCAAGTAAGAACCTCCCCTTGGAGCGGAAAATAAAACTGTAAGGCATCCAATTGTTTTGTTTCCCAAATTGTCCTCTATCGATTCTACTTTAACATTTTTGAGGTGTACTAATTTATCAGTGGAAGAAGAAACATAATCAGCTTCATCTACTGTATTTTCTGCCAAATTGGTAGCGCCACCATTAATTATCGCTTCATCGCAAGATTGATTGCTATCCATCGTACCAATCCTATCCTTATCTGAAGAGTAGAGAAGAGAGAGATCGCTTCCGTTGTCATTACCACTCACATTTCCTGTGCTGAAAGTAACACCATAACCACAAGGGAAAAAACTGCTGTTGGTATTACTGGGATCTTTGAGTATCTCTTTACCAAAAACCGCATAGTCTCTTGCTTGACTGAGTTGTTGACCGACTCTCTGTGAGGCTTGCTCCATCGCCTTATCCCTCGACATCTGCCCATACCCCAAAGCCGCCGTCATAGAAAGTAGTCCGACAATGAAAAGCACCACCATCGCTTCGATCAAAGTAAAAGCACTTTCTTTGTTTTTGTTTTGCATAATCAACGGCGTTAGAACTTTTTTAGATTGTATCAGTTTTTTAAAAAATAGAAAATAACTGTGTCAATTCCCGTAAGACGGGAACCCAGGTCAAACTCATTAATTATTCTAATTGTTCTAATTAGTCTAATTATTCTAAACAAAATGTCAAAAACCAATTTCTAAGATTTTATTTTTATTGTTTGGTATTTAGTGTTTTTTTAGGTTAATTAGGGTAATTAGGTCAATTAGAGTAATTTTACGTTTTTCTGGATTCCCGCGACCACAGGAATGACAGGTTGTTTTTATTTCGGACTCAACAAGTAGACTAAAACCTTATAATCCTTTTTTACAAGCAACGGAAAGGCCACGCTGGTCATTTTCTTATTTATATCGAGCTCCGCATTGGAAAAAGGCAATTCGCACTCTAATGACAAGTCAAACTCCTTTCGAAGCTGATGTTCAAAATCAAAAGCCCCTTCCGGTAACACTAAATAAGTTTTTTTGCCTTGGTACCACCCATCTTCAATAATTTTTTTATTATTAATCACGTTCTCTGGCTGATAAACATAAACTGCATTTAGTCCATAAACTGACATTAACGGTCCTGCGAACATTTTCCAGCCGTCACCGCTTGCATCTCGATGTAAAAAAACGTAATCGTTCTTTGAAAATATTTGGCCTAATTTTCTAAAAACATTTTCTCTGCCACTATCTTGTTTGATCGTTAGAAAATAACTGCTGGGCATAAAGGAAGGTACAAACAATAAAGCCAAAAGAACGGGAGCAAGATAAAAAAATCTTTTAGAGAATTTTTGGGAGAATTTTTTAACGAGCATTACTCCAAGAAAAATTCCGCTTGGCAGGACGGCGAAGAAAAAACGGCGTAACATCCAAGGATGATCGGAGGATATTTGGGGAGAAACAAACGCAAAAAATAAAGGAAAGCTCAAAAAGAACAAGATTTTAATAAATTTCCTCTCTTTGCCAGAAAAAAAATAAGAACTTTTACGCCTGGCACCTAAAATAAAAATTACAAAACCAATTATCGCTAGGATTCCAAATAATAAAATTCCATAATTCCATTCGACTTTCCAAAAATATACCATTTTTTCAACCGGCGGGAACGTTGACAGGAAGGCTTCTTTTGCATTTGAAAGGGAATAATCGCCAGATCTTATTTTCATATAGAACTCTTGGCTTTTAGGCCATTTAATCCAGTCCTTAAAAAGTCTTTTATATACTGGAGATTCTAAATAAAAAACATAAATAGAGAGCAATACACCGAATAGACCGACAGGAGCAATTGTCCAGAAGGATTTTGGAGATAATGTTTTAAAGATTTCTTTCCTTAAGCATACAGAAAATATTGCAACCATTAAAAAGATCCACCAACCTTCCGGTCTCACAAGCGGAAAAACAATACAAAGCAAAATTATGGAAAGGATCAGTTTTCTTCTAATAAATTGGTCTTTAGTAAAATAAAAAAGGGTTAAAAAGAAAATTAGATTCCAAAAAATAAAAAATGCCATATTTTCCGAAAAAGTAAAGCGGGGAAACCAAATAAACGAAAAATTACTGATAAGCAACAAAAAACCAGCTAAAGCAATAAATCGAGAGAAAAAATATTTTAACAAATTATAAAAGACTATCGCTCCCAAAAGAACAAGAAAGCCATTAGCTAGACTCCAAAAAAACGTTCCGCCACTGAATAAATAAAATATTGCTAAATAAACAAAATAAGCGGGAGAAAACTGCGAGGTAAGACTACCTTCCTTGATAACAAATCCAGGAAAGTTGAGAGCTTGGTGAGCCGGTCCTTCATTTGAAAGAAGAGTTAATACCGCCGGTTTAAAAAACATACTGCCAGAGTTTGCGAGCTCAATTGCAGCATTAGCATAGGATCCTTCATCTCTGCCTGAAAAATAAGGATCTGAGAAAAAAAGAGCAAGAAGCGTCATCCATATTATAGCCACAATAATCAAAATAAATTTGAGCAGGTCGATCCGGGAAAAAATCAAAGTAAAAAGAACCATTATTCTGGAATGCAGTCGAAAAATAAAAAACAAAACAAAAAATCCTGCCAGTAATAAAATCCAATTGAATATCCCAAAATATCCTAGAATAATAGAGTAAATCAGGTATAAACACAAAAAACTGACAACTCCCGACCAATAAAACCCAAAATCCACCACTTCCAGTTCTTTTTGCGAAGGCGACTTTTCGATTTTCTCCATAATTATAATGAGGGAATTAATATTGCAAACGAAGGGGTAATATTAGAAAATAAAAATACAGCTATGCCTTTCTTCGATTATTCTATTTTGTTTTTTGCAATTTTTAAAATTATGCATTAGTTTTTGCAAGTTGCCTAATCAAGGCAGAAAAAGGCTGGAAAAAATTGGTAATATATTGTTTTTGTCCAATTATTTTCTGCTCTTTAACCGACTTTCTTGACAATCTTTTTGTTGTGTTTCATTCTCATATTGCGAATACTATGGTTGATAAGGGTCGGAATGAATTTTCAAGAAAAATTTGCAGTTTATCATTATCCTAATAATTAACAGGGTGCTTTTGCTTTAAAGCAACTGGACCACAAACAAAAATGGCGGAAAAATTTAGCAGAACAAAACCGCATGTCAACGTAGGAACCATCGGTCACGTTGACCACGGAAAAACAACCCTGACAGCTGCAATTTTGCACTGTTTGGCTCTTTCGGGAAAACCCACCTCTAAAAAAGGCGTGAATGAGATTGATTCGGCTCCCGAGGAAAGAGAAAGAGGAATTACGATTGCCACCGCTCACGTGGAATATGAATCAGACAAAAAACACTACGCCCATATTGACTGTCCGGGACATGCTGACTATGTGAAGAACATGATTACCGGAGCCGCTCAAATGGATGGTGCGATTTTAGTAGTTGCTGCTACCGACGGTCCAATGCCTCAGACACAAGAGCATATCCTCTTAGCCAGACAAGTAGGAGTACCTGAAATTGTTGTTTTTATCAACAAAGTAGACCAGGTAGACGATCCGGAGCTTATTGACTTAGTTGAAGAAGAAATCAGAGAACTCCTTACTAAGTATGAATTCAAAGGTGAAGAAGCTTCTATTATAAGAGGTTCAGCTCTTAAGGCTCTCGAAGCCAAAGATGCTAATGATGAGAATGCCAAACAAGTTTTGGCTCTTATTGACGCTCTTGATGAAAAGATCCCTGAGCCAATTCGAGATGTTGACAAACCTCTTCTCATGCCAATTGAAGACATCTTCTCAATTGAAGGACGTGGTACCGTTGTAACGGGAAGAATTGAAAGAGGACAAGTCAAGCTGGGGGAAGATGTTGAGATTGTCGGACTTCGCGATACAAAAAAGACAGCGGTTACTGGAATTGAGATGTTTAACAAAGAATTGGACAAAGGTCAAGCCGGTGATAATGCAGGTATTCTGCTTCGTGGAATCAAGAAAGAAGACGTTGAAAGAGGACAAGTCTTGGCAAAACCAGGATCCATCAGCCCTCACACTGAGTTTGATTCCGAGGTGTATATTTTAAGCAAAGAAGAAGGTGGTAGACACACTCCATTCTTCACAGGCTATAAACCTCAGTTTTTTATTCGAACAACTGACGTTACAGGTGAGGTGACTCTCCCAGAGGGAGTAGAGATGGTAATGCCTGGAGATACTATGAAATTTAAGATCAAGTTGATTAAACCAGTGGCGGCTGAAAAAGAAATGAGATTTGCCATTCGAGAAGGAGGAAGAACAGTTGGAGCAGGGGTTATCACGGAGATTACCAAGTAGATAGATTAATGACTCGTACCCCCCGAATTCTCAAAAGGAATTCGGGGGTGTATTTTAATTTAAAGAACAAAGATATGGAAGAAAGTAAAAACCGAATTCGAATCAAGATTAAAGCTTTTGATCATCGAGTAATCGACTTATCTGCAAGACAAATTGTGGAGACTGCCGAAAGAACAGGTGCTTTGGTCAATGGTCCAGTGCCCCTTCCCACCAAAATTAAGCAGTTCACAGTTAACCGTTCTACTTTTGTACACAAGGACGCCCGAGACCAATTTGAAATGAGAACCCACAAAAGATTGATTGATATTGAGAACTTTACTTCTAAAACCATTGAAGCCCTTACTAATCTTGATCTCCCTGCCGGGGTTGACATCGAGATAAAAATGTAACCATAAAACCTAAGGCATGAAAATACAATCCGGGATTTAATATTTATAAATTTTCTATAAATATTTAACCTGGAATTTTGTGTTTCATGCTTCACGTTTCATGTTTTATGTTTTTGAAATGAATACTTTTTTACTTGGAGAAAAATTGGGAATGACAGAATGGTGGAATGAAAAAAAGGAAGTAGAGCCGATCACCTTAGTTGATTTCGGACGGACTGTGTTTGTCGGAGAGAAAACCCAACAGAAAGATGGCTATTCATCTTATATCTTAGGTATTCTTAAGAAAAAATCCCAAACAATTGAATCTAAGAGCGATTTAGTCAAGAAAAGTACAAATTTCCTCGTTATCAAGGAGTTCAGACTCTCCGAGGAAGAGAAGATGGAAGGTAAAGAAGGAGAGAATATTAATGCTGACAATTTCAAAAATGGTGACAATGTTAAAGTTATCGCCATAACTAAAGGTAAAGGGACTCAAGGAGTTGTCAGGCGACACGGATTTAAAGGTGGTCCCAAAAGCCATGGACACAGGCATGTCCTTCGAAGTGCCGGTTCAATCGGATCTGCTTTTCCGGAACACGTACAAAAAGGAAAGAAGATGGCCGGTAGCATGGGATATGAACAGGTCACTATTAAAAATTCCAAAATTGCTTGGATCGATAAAGAAAAGAATATTATCGCGATCAAAGGAGCAGTCCCCGGTAGGAAAGGAAGCTGGGTGAAAGTGGTTGGAATGTAAAATAATTTTCATAAATTATCATGACAAAGATTTCAGTATACAATTTGGAAGGAAAAGAAACGGGAACCATCGAACTTGCCGAACATATTTTTGACGTTAAGTTGAATTCCGATTTAATGCATCAAGTAACGGTTTCTCTCCTTAATAACCAGCGAGTTTACACTGCCCATACCAAAAACAAAGGGGAAGTGAGGGGTGGAGGTAAGAAACCTTGGAAGCAAAAAGGGACAGGAAGGGCCCGCGCCGGGTCAAACAGAAGTCCGATTTGGAAAGGTGGAGGAATTACTTTTGGACCCCGCAATGAACGAAACTATCTCAGTAAGATCAACAAAAAAGTTGGACGACTGGCTTTCTTAATGGCTCTTAGCGCAAAACTTCGAGATAAAGAGATAAGGTTTGTTGATAGTTTTGATCTAGATAATGCCAAAACCAAAGGATTATCGAATATTCTCACTGGTTTGTCTGATGGGAAGAAATCAGTTTTAGTGGTAACCGAAAAGCAAAATGCCAACTTAAAGAGAGCCTCCCTTAATCTTGAAAAGGTGAAAACAACCGATATTAACAACACCAACACTCTTGATTTACTTAGTAAAAAGATTGTTTTGATAGAAAAAGGAGCGGTTAAAATCTTGGAAGAAAAATTTAAAGCCGAGAGTTCTTCCAAAAAGGTAACGAGATCTCGGAAAAATGATTCAGTAATCCAACCCGATGAACAAGCAAAATAACATACTGGAAGATATTATTGTTTCTCCTCTTATGACTGAAAAGATTGTCGCTGGAGAAAAGACAGGAAAATACACTTTCCGAGTGAAAAGCAAGGCTAATAAAGTAATGGTCAGAAAAGCTATAGAGAAAATATATGGTGTAAAGGTCGAAAAGATTAATATCGTTCAGATCAAAACTAAAGTTGTGATGAGAAGATCGGGTGAAGGAAAGAAGGGGAAAAGAGGAAAAAAGGCCATTGTGACTTTGAAAAAAGGTGAAAGTATTAAGAAAATGTAATTAAGAATCGCTTTTTATTATCTATTATGCTTAAGATTAGAAAGATTAAAAATACTGGAAAGAGAGTCATGTCCTATGTGAAGGACGGTTTTGATAAGAAAAGAAAGCCTGAGAAGTCGTTACTTCTTCCCAAAACCAGCAAAGTCGGACGAATGAGCACCGGTAAGATTTCTACCCGTCACAGAGGAGGAGGCCACAAAAGGATGCTCCGCATTGTTGATTTTCGTCTTAATAAAAAAGAAATCCCAGCTAAGGTTATCGGAGTAGAAAAAGATCCTAATCGTACCACCTTTATCGCTCTTATCGCCTATGCTGATGGAGAGAAGAGTTATATTCCCGCTTGGCACGGAGCTAAAGAAGGAGACATTATCATGATTTCTCCCAAAGCAGAAATTAAAATAGGAAACCGCACCATTCTTAAAAGAATTCCTGTGGGAACCGAAGTTTTTAATATTGAATTGAAAGTGAACAAAGGTGGTCAAATCGTAAGATCAGCCGGATCATCTGCCGTCGTTATGGCGCAGGAAAATGGCTTTACTCATCTCCAGATGCCTTCCTCTGAAATCAGAATGATTCACGACGTTTGTTTTGCTACCATCGGAAAGGCCGCTAACATTGAACATAATACTATCCGAATCGGAAAAGCCGGACGTAAAAGATGGATGGGAAGACGTCCACAAGTCAGAGGTAAGGTTATGAACCCCGTCGACCATCCACATGGAGGAGGAGAAGGAAACCAACCGATTGGTCTTAAATATCAAAAGACCAAATGGGGTAAACCCGCCAAGGGAGTAAAAACCCGAAAACCCAAAAAACCCTCCAGCCAGTATATTGTACGACGCAGGAAGAAGAAAAAGAGATAAGGATTTATGAGTTTGAATATCAAAAAGACCATTGATTTTTCGATGGTCTTTTTGTTTTACTTTTCAATTTTTAAGTAGAACAGGACGATACCGTGTCATACCGGGCTTGACCCGGGATGACACGGTAGGATAACATTACTGTAGTTTTTTATTGTAGTTTTGTTGACCATTTCTTTCTTCTCCTGTAGACCAGAATTAACATTAAAGGTCATTAACAACGTGAAAGGAGTGGAATAATGAAATTAAGAAAATTCCCTGACGCCTATTTTTTTCTCTTTGTCGGCATTGCTTTATTGTTTTGTGTCAGTGTATCACAAGCTCAAGAAGAAGCGAAACGGTATCCTAACCATATAATGTGGAAGACTTTAGGTGATTTTTTTCAAGGTGATTTCTTTTCCCAAGGTTATAGTGATGGCATAAAGAATTTTTTCCAAAAAAACAAGAACAAACCATGTCGGGATAGGTATATATACTACCCCGGTCGGCAAGATAATCGTGGAAGGTTCCAAGCAGACGGAATGTTAATTTTCATTTTTGACGACGAAAAATATCTCAAGAAAAATATTTCTCCTCAAAAAAAGCAAACCGATCCCTACTGGCCTCCGGGGGTAATCGGATTGATCGAAATTGAATATTTGAGAAACCCTAAAGCTGCAAGATTAGCTACTTTCCAGCAAAAAAATCCTGATGGAACAATTTCCAATCTCGTAACAGGAATAAGCGTCCTTTCAGACGGAACCAGTCAATAAACTGCAAAAAATATTAAAAACCTCGGATAAACTTATCCGAGGTTTTTTAATTAGATAACCAAGAAGATACTCGCTCTAGTTTGTGTTATCATTCAAATTATCCAGTGCTTTTCCACTTAGATCATCGGAATTAGCATTGACAGAATTGATGTCTTTTTGCACTTGATCTAAATCGGCGTTCACATTTTGGGATTGTTGTGTTGTACTGCTCGGCGGAACCGTTGTCGGAGCAGGAGGAGTTGTCGCGTCACCCATAGTATCTGATGCAGAATAATTGTCATTGCTGGGGGCCGTGACACTGTAGTTGGTGTTGTCGGAAGAATAGGAAGAAGAGGCACCGGTCATTCCCGAACTATCCGGCGTAACATTGGAATTTGTTGTCTGATCCTGACTGCCACAACCAGCCAAAACAAACGGGGCAATCGCTCCCAACGTTGCAATAGAAATCTTTGTTAATTTTCTCATAATTGTTTTTGAGTTAATTTATTAAAACTGATTATTATTATTGGTATTGCTTTTTATTTTGGCTTTAAGCGTCTCAATATCCGGTCGAATAGTGCTGGTTACATAATTCCTCACATCTAGAATATCGGTTCTCAGTTGCAACTGATTGTTGCCTCTGACATTTTGAAGCCCTATAGCAAAATTTCCATTAGAATTACCGCATTGATTCTGCACAACCGACTGGAGAGATTTTATAAAATCACCATAGTCGGCGGTAAATTTGTTGATTTTCTGGTTTAACGTTGCAAGATCCGTATTAAGTTTGCTAACATCCAATCCATTAGAGCTCAATTTATTAGCAATCATCTTCAAATGATCCTGCAGATCCTGAAAAATGTTTATCCGCGCCGTTTGGTTGTTGTTAAAATTATTTATTCTGGCTTGGATTCTTGCAGTTATCCTTTTGCAATGATCCTGGGCAAATCCCTGAGTATTAGCATTGCTATTGACCTGTCCGTTTGAATTTTGCTGACAACGGGGAGTATTAGGATTTGCCTGACAAAAACCGGCCATATTTTGCTGTCGGTTTGTATTACCATTTTGCCTTTGGCAACCAGGCGAAGCAGGATTGTTTTGACAAAAGTTTTGCCTCCCTTGAAAATTACCGTTTCCATTGGCTCCCGGACCACGATTGCTGTTCCCATTATTCCCTCCCATTGGCCCGCGTCCCTGCCCTCTATCTCCCATCATCGACCCATTACGCCCTCCCGGATAGTTTCCATTTTGATTGGGATTGTAAGCGGCGTAAGTGAAACAAACTGGAGCGATTACCGCTACCGCAACAGCAATCCCCATTGGAAGCTTTTTCATTTTTCTTTTATTAATAATTATTTTAATAAAACAAACAAGACTTAAATCAGAAAATCCAGTAGCTTTAGTACGCGAGGTCTAAATTTTTGTTTGCAAAGGTTAAAACTATTTCACCCCCTTTAAGTCAAGTTCTTTTATTACTTTGAAATTGGTATAATTTTTTTTGAAATAGAAAGCTCTTCTTCTAACCTTAACTAAACCGCCTTTACCATCAGGTGCATCAGTTAGATCTTGATTATTTTTCCCTTTTGTTTTTGGCTCAATATAAACACCCATGCTACAGGATAACTTATCGGCTCTTCCTGCTGTTATATAGGATTTTACTTCTTCCCAATCTTTTCGAAATATTTTTTGAGTTTCATTATTAGGTACATCAATGAACCAATCCAAAATAATATATTTGTCTTGACTAACGTTTTTTCCGTTTTCTTTTTTAACACCATAGGCAATCCAAAAAATTGTTTCAATTTTATCCCTAATTTCAGCATTTTCCCATTTTTCAGAAGCCACTCTGACATAATTTATCATTTTTATTTGTGTCGGCTCTTTCGCTTTCAAGTTACTCAGTTGGATCGGCAGAACTTTGATTTCAATTCTGTATTCCTCTAAATCCGCCTTTTTAGAATTATTATTTTCAAGCCCTAATAAATTTTCAATAATTAGACCACTGGCTCCTTTTTTGAAATGCTTGTGCCTACCATTACTAAGTTTTCTTGAAACCTCCCCCAAAGTTTTCCCTTTGTGAGTTTCTATGATGTCAATAAATGGTTTTAAAACCTTTAATTTTAAACTTGAAAGCATGTTGTTATGTTAAATCCTCATATCTCTTAATCGACAGATCTAAATATTTCTTTTCCATATCAATACCAATAAATTTTCGATCATTAAGAACGCAAGCTAATCCGGTTGTTGAAGAACCCGTAAAAGGATCAATGACTAAATCGCCTTTATCAGTGCTAGCCATAACAATGCGCACCAACAGATCTATTGGTTTTTGAGTAGGGTGCTTGCCGAATTTCTTTTCGGATGGTTTTGGCGTGTTCATTGACCAAATACTTCGCATTTGTAAATTTGGCTTTTTTAAAAAGTCTTCCGGCCAATTGCCGTTTTTCATTAAATCATAGTTGAATTTATGCTTCCCCTTTTTGTCCTTTCTAGCCCAAATTATAGTCTCGTGACTAGCCGTGAAGAAACGACAACTTAAATTCGGTGATGCATTTGGCTTAAACCAAGCAATATCGTTCAGAATGTGGTATTTGTTGACTTGCAAGGCAAAACCGCACTTATAGATTGAATGGTAAGTTCCACTAACCCATATAGTCCCTCCGGGCTTCAAAACTCTATGACAAGCCTTGGTCCATTCCAAATGAAACTCAAAATCCTTTTTTAGGCCATTACTAACATCCCACTGACCTTTATTTACACTGACCATTTTTCCACCATCACAAGTAAAACCCCCATTTGAAAGCAAGTAGGGAGGATCGGCAAAAATCATATCCACGGAATTTTCGGGAATTTCCTTCAAAATATCTAAACAATCTGAGTGATACAATTTAAACTTTGATTTGTTGTAATATGGTTTTTTCATTTAATAATTTTACTTTTTTAAGCTAGTATAACATAGAAATAATAAAAAAAATTATTAAATTAAAATAAAACGAAAATCAAGCTCAGTTATATTATATGATTAAAACAGCATTTTAACCGCATTAATTGGTTGCGGAGAGGGTGAAAAGATGTTGGAACGTATTTAATATTACATTATTATTGTGTAGAAAGAATCTGATTTTGGCAAAAATTTATAAAAAAATGCTGAACCGAAGTCCAGCATTTGTACACAATGAGATAGCTTGAGGAATATTAAAACATTATGGGTATCATCTTAACAAAACCCCAAAAACTTATCCCCGTCGAACAAACAGCCAAAAAAAGCATGATTACCTGCCCTAACGCATATACGTTGTCCGCGAGAGCTTTCTTGCCGAATCCATAAAGCAGACAACTCAGGAAGGACCCTAGAAGGAAACAAAACAAACCGAATGCGACCCCCCCTAGCCCTACAAAAATTAAGAAGTACGGTTCCACTGATGATAAAGATGATATTGTTGATATCATTACCCAACTCCTTTTCTCGATGACATTTCTAGATATAACTCTAGATTATATTGTAAAGTACTGGTTCAAAAAGCTTCTTATTGTGAACTTTTAACTATAGTAATTTATAAAATCTTGTCAATAGCCACTAAAAACCTTTATTGACGAGGGTTTATGGGAGTGTAGTTCGAAATTCCTAAATTAGATGTTTTTTATGAAAACTGGCTCAAAATCCTTTTTGTTTGGGTTTTGGTAAGAAATTGTTGCCAGAAACAATGGATTTACCTAATCGTTTTTCCAAGTTCTTTCTGGCTCCACCGGCAATCTCTCCACCAGCTTTGGCATCATCTTTTAGCTTTTTCACTCCTTTGGAATTTTCCACACGATGAATTTCAGTAGTTGATCTCTCTCCGAGCATGGTAAAAATCAGTTCAAAATCATCCATATGATCACGCAAATTTTGTCTTTTAAGCCCTTTTAAGTCTTTGTATTCACTTGGTGTAATTCCAAAAGTCGCTTTGGAGATTTCTGCTGTTAAAATTTCATAATCTCTATCTTCATCAGCTCCTCGCTTTTGCCATTCATCTGTCAATTCTTCGCGAATCGCAATGCCCCTTATTCGTTTCTCAATCCAATCCTCCGGGTACCCCTTTAATTTATAAAGGAGCCTCGTTTTCTTAGTTGCCAGTTCGGGGTTTTCTATTTCTTGTAATCTTTCATACCCAACTCTTGCCAACCATCGCTTAAATGGCTCGGCTTTAGGAGAGGGGATGGATTGAATAAGTCTAAATATTCCTTCAGTATTCCAACAATACATTTTTTGCCGACCACCAGTCGTTTCTATTTCTAACATAAGGGGTGGTACAAATTGTACACCCCCTTTGTTTATCAATTTTGCTAATTCCTGATCTCTTTTTTTCATTCGCTTAAAGTATTGAGCGGGATCAATTGAGTCAGTTAATGCTTCAACAACATCATTTATTACAAACCACCATTCATTTTGATAAAGCGTTTTCCTAATTTTCCTGCCTCGAAACAAGGCAATTTTGGTTGTTTTCATGGGTTTTGAGATTAATTAATTATTTTAATCTCAGTCTAACATAGCAAATATAAAATTTTTCTAAAATTTAAATAAAATAAAAATCAAAAACATCGGATATTTCAATTCTGTTCGATTTTTCAAATCATATCTAGTTCAATCGTTCGTTGGAACGAATTAGATTCCTCTTTTTCCGATGTCAATCCCGTGCAATCTAAAATTACTATTTTCATACATTTATTTTAGTTATTCCAAGATAAAAACATCTTCGATTTTACTATCTAAAGCTTTGGCGATTTCATAGGCTAATTTCAAAGAGGGATTGTATTTGCCTTTTTCTATAAACAAGATTGTTTCTCTTCTGACGTTTGTTTTTTTTGCAAGATCCTCTTGCGTTAGATTATACCTGGCTCTTAGTTCCTTTATATGATTATCCATCTTTATTTTTTTTCAAGAATAAAATAGGATATTCCTTTCACTAAAAATCCAGAAACCAAAGCGCCTATTAAAAAAGGATCTACTTCGAGAACGCTTTTTAAATTATTTGAAAATATCTGATAAATAATTCCTACTGCCAAAACCGAAACCATCGCCCAAGAAGCATTCCTTTCTGCGGTTGCTTCATTTTTTTCCTCCAACTCGTCTTTCTTTAACGTAGCCATGATTCTTAAGGCGTCTGCAACAAAAAGCACAACCAAAATACCCACAAGAATATTTTTAACCATTTCACTTAAAAAAGGAAGCGATTGAATAATCATTACTAAACCGACAAATATTCCAATATAAACCCAACCTTGCCAAGTGCGAGGAGTTATTCCCCAACCACCATATTTTCTTTTTTGGAACCAAGTTGCTTTTGTGAACATAGTTTTTTAATTAAAATGTTATATTATTATAACTTGATGTTATTAAAACATAACATTTTTGTCAAATAAGTTACAAAATATGAATAGACAGACAAAGAAAAAATCTTGCAGGGGATTACGCGCGGTAAATGAATGAGGAGTTTAAAGCAATCTAGCAGTGCTTTTATGGGTTTTAGTAGTGTGGGAACTTATTTAGCTTTGCCATTTTATTTTGCAAAGAAGTTCGTATTTTGGCAAAATTTCGTCTACGAATAAAAAAGCCTGAAAAGAATTATCTCTTCAGGCTTAACAAAACTTTATCAATTTTCTTCCGGACAAGTAGTACCTTCTTTTAGCTCTATTTTGTTGATTTTCTCCCGCTTGTTATAAAAAATCCTGATTCCCGCCTCAAAAGATCTTTTCTTCTGCGAAAGATCTTCCACCTTCACGTCCCGAGAGAATTTTTTGTAGAAAGACTGCTCAGTAGAATAAGATCCTAAAAGAAAGAAAATAACTCCCGTAGCGTAAAGACAACCAAAAAAAGCTACCAGTAGAACCGAACGCTTTCTGTTAAGAATCACCCCTACCATTGTATTAACCAAAAGAAAAAGCAACGCCGACCCCACAGAAGCAACCACCAAAATTGCCAAAAGAACCGCTGAATTACCCATTCTCAAGCCTCCTTTAAAAGTTTACTTGGAATCTAAATATTGTATACCTTGTAAAGATCTCGTCAAAGCACCTTTTATCATTGACTTCATACTATAAGGGTATAAAACAACCTGTCAATAGGGCAAAGATGATGGCTTGATTGAAAACCTGAATAGCCCCACAAAAATCCCTATAGAAGCGATTTTATAGGCTTGCGGAGAGAGTGGGACGATATTGGAACGTATATTTAGGTTTATAATTTCATTTTGCAGAAAAAATCTGATTTTGACAAGATTGTGTCTACAAAATAAAAACGCCAGAGGTCTTGCGACATGGCGTGTAATAATTTATTTTTTCTGCATCATTTTTTGCAGTTACTACGACACTCATTCAATAGCCCCTTCAAATTCTCGTTACTTTTTTCCAGAGTTACATTTTCCTCAATAAGTTTGTCGTTTGCATCAATGAACTTATTGTTGATGTCCAGAATCCTTCCGTTAAGGTAAAGAATTAGGCAGGCAAGAAAAATTGCAATAAACGTGATTACCTGATAGACAATTCTCCACTTCTTTTCATGAACCAGCTCTTTGTTTAGATTTTGAGCAAGTACTCTCAGTTCTCCTGGACTAACATCTTCCTTTATCTCTCTGATTCCTTTTTCCATCACGGCCTCCTTGATGTTTTGATACTTTTTGAGTGGACAGGTTATTATTAATATAACTACAATCTTGTCAATAGCCGAGATAAAATAAAAATCAAGAATTTAGTGGTTATTCATTTCACATTTACTTTCGCAAGGTAAAAAATAAAATTAGGCATAATTGTAATTATACTCTTTTAAAGCTCCGGCTAAGATATACATAATCAAACACTTGTTGCACTGATGTCATTCGCGCGCTATCTCTGAAGGCGGGCATCTCGAGTTAAGTACCCAGAATATATGAGTATCATAGAACGTTTCTAGGATTTGGTCGAGAACTAGAATTTAAGGAGATTGGGTCGGAGTTTTTGGCAAAAATGAGACACGAGACAGCATATGTCTTATTGGGACAGCAGAATGTCTCCTTTTTCGCTTAGGGCATTTGAAAAACCAAAGAACTCTGCTAGAGTTCAATGTTAAAGTACATTAACAAGAAAGGTGGTAAGAGAAATGAGCAGAGTGTTGTCTGTTGATGAAATTAAGAGGATCCTCATAAGGTACCATCAGGAAAAAGGATTTAAAATTTTTAAGTCTTTTCCTCTAATGTCGGGTGATCCTACGGTGATGTTTACGAACGCAACAATTACCCCATTCAAAAGATGGTTCACTGATGTGGAATCGAAGCCGGAAAACTACGCTTTTATCCAGAAGTGTTTCAGGATGGGAAGAAAAGACGAGATCGAGTTTGTCGGAAGAAATCCGTACTATTTTACATTTTTTGAGATGTTCGGAAGCGGGATTTTTACGTCAAACTATTCTGTCGCCGTTCGATATCTATTGGATCTTTTGGAGATTCTTGATTTGGAAGCAGAAAGAACCTTCTTCACGGTTCCAACTGGTGAATTCGGTGAAGTTCTTTTGGCAAACAGAGTAGATTCTTCAAGAATTTTCTCTTTGAAAAAAAACGATCATTTCTGGCAAGAATGGAGATTCGGAAAACTCGGAGCAGTAGGAAAGGGGGTTACCGTTATTTACTCGCATTCACATGGCAAGGTTACCTCGATTCAGCAGATGATTGATGGACAGGACAGATTTATTGAACTGCTCAATCTCATCTATTTATACGGACAAGAAACGGGGTATGATGGAATCGTGCCTATAGCCAATCCGGGATTCGATCTCGGTGTCGGAGTAGAACGTCTTGCTGCGGCAATCCAGGGA
Source organism: bacterium (assembly GCA_021779915.1). Classification (GTDB taxonomy): domain Bacteria; phylum Patescibacteriota; class Minisyncoccia; order CAIUEV01; family CAIUEV01; genus JAJXZR01. The sequence goes on along the minus strand of JAJXZR010000002.1, from coordinate 5,225 downwards.
TGCAATGGATATGAAATTGATACCCTTAAGCCTCTAACAAATATTGTCGGCAACTTTATCGGCTTTTCCAATATAGAAGATGTAAGGATAATATCCGACCATCTCAGAGCAATTCTCATCTTAGCTGAAGAAGGGGTCAGCCCTTCAAACAAGCGAGAGGGGTACGTGATGAGAAAATTGATAAGGCGTTTTTTGGAAATTACCTGGATAGCTGTCCAAAAAACTATCCGAGTGGATGGGCTAATTAACGACTTCGGCCAACAAATGTTACGCGACGGAACGATTACCAGAGAAACAGCGATAAAAGACTTAGTCAACAGAGAAGCATATGCTCTTCGCGAAATAATGCGGAGAGCAGTCACTACTCTTAAGAATAAGACATTTCCCCCAGAATATCTTTGGGACACTTACGGAATATCACTCAAGCTGATGATACTTTCAGAAAAAGGAGATTAGACATGAAAATTTCAAGCTCAGAAATAAGGAGGATTTTCCTGGATTATTTCGCCGGCCATGAGCATTTGGTGATAAGCAGTTCCTCTCTTATCCCCAACGAGGATCCGACACTTCTTATCGTAAATTCTGGTATGGCACCGCTAAAACCCTACTTTACTGGGGAGAAGACCCCTCCCGAACAACGTCTTTGCAACATTCAGAAGTGCGTCCGAACGAATGACATCGAGAGTATCGGAGACAGACACCATCTAACATTTTTTGAGATGATGGGCAACTGGTCAATCGGAGATTATTTCAAAGACGAAGCTATCACGCTAGCTTGGGGTGCGATCAAGGATGTTTTTGGCTTCGACACTCACCGGATTTATGCGACCGTTTACAGTGGAGACAACAGGTTGCCTAATATTCCACCGGATGAAGAGTCGATCCGGATTTGGAATAGTTTGCTTCCCCCGGAAAGAATAATTCGTTTAGGAGCTAATTCCAACTTCTGGGGTCCGGCAGGCGAAACTGGACCGTGTGGTCCATGCACAGAAGTGTTCATCGATCGAGGAGAAGAGCTCGGATGTGGCGGTAAGGATTGTGGTCCGGATTGTGAGTGTGGGCGCTTTTTGGAAATATGGAACGCCGGAGTATTCATGCAATACAATCTCCACGAAAGTGGCGACTTTAGCGAGCTTCCAATAAAGAGCGTTGATGCCGGAGCCGGTTTGGATCGTTTTTCCGTTATTCTCCAGGAAGTCGACTCCGTATATGAAACTGACCTCTTGAAGCCGATAAAGGATGTTATTGCTGGTGAACGCGCAAACAACATTTCTGAGAAATCGATTCGGGTGATGACAGATCACATACGGTGTGCAACTTTCATGATCGCCGATGGAATTTACACAGGTAACACTAGCAGGGAATATGTGTTGAGAAGGCTCCTCAGGAGGGCTTTTTTACACGCTGACTTGTCCGGCGTCCAGCCACAAAATCTTGCCAGGGCTAGCAGTCTTGTGGTCAAGATGTTTTCACAATATTATCCACAACTTACCCAAAACCAAAGGGTCATCGAGGTGGCAATAAAAAAGGAGGGAGATACCTTTGGGAAAACCCTGAAAAGAGGATTGAAAGAGTTCGAAAAAGTTGTTCTGCACTCGAAAGAGTTCATCTCCGGAGAGGACGCTTTCAAACTTCACGATACTCATGGTTTGCCTCTTGATCTGCTCAAGGAAATCGCAAAAGAACAGAAGATAAAGATAGACGAGGAGGGCTACCGGTTTTTCTTGGAAGAGCAAAGGAAGCGTAGCAGAAAAAAGTAACAGGATGGGGAGTCTTTTGTAAAATCAGAAAACTCCCCTTTTATGTTTATGCCCCAAATAGTGAGATTTGTTCTTCTTTCGACCTTTTTCTCAAAATAAAAACCCCGTAGTCTAAATAATTATGATTTCGATTGAATAAATTCATAATGTCCCCTAATCTCCCGCACAATTCTTTTCCTGAAGTTTTATCAAGCCCTTTTTGCCCAACCATTATGGAACAATAATTTTGTACCTCTTTATTTATTACCTTCTTTATTTTCCCCTTATAAACATAGTATCTTTCAAGACCACATCTTTTATAAAGGTTCAGCCAGTAATCTATGCTCCATGGCTCAATATTAATACCCATAGTTGTATTAAGCTTTTCAATCAGTTTTTTTGGAGGCTTTGTCTTATAAAAAAAGTTTATATCGGCTATAAAACCCCATTGCTTTAATACTCTTTTATATTCATGTATTGCTTTCATTTTATCTTCAATAAAGGCGGTAGATCCACCCGACATTACGACATCAAAAGCTTCTTTTTCAAAGGGCAGTTTCATTCCGTCTGCCAGAATAAATTTCAACAAACTTTTCGAGGCATCTTTAGACTGATTCTTTTTAGCCGTCCCAATCATGTCTTTATTAATGTCAACTCCTGTAACAGAACATTTTGCCAGATGGGCAATCTCAAAAGAACAGTATCCAGTGTTGCATCCCACATCCAAGACTTTTGAATCCTTGGTGATAAAACAATTTTGGACTATTCTTCTGATTGAATCCTTTCCTCCGGGAGGGCGATTCGTTTCGTTTAGGAAAGCCATTAGTTCCACGTAGGAAAAATTTCTAACGTCTGAAGAGGCTATTTTACTCATAATTGTACTTATTCTGGATGATTATTTTAACTTGTTCCTTTTTCGAGAAACGTAAATCGGTTACTATCAGAATCTAATTCCACGGTCGTTCCCAGAGGAATAGTTATCATGGGGTCGGTGTGGCCTACATCGACACTGTATAGAATGGGGAATCTATAATTGCTAGTTCTTTCCGCAATAATGTTCATTAGCTTCTCATTCTGCTCTTTGCTATAGCTAAAAGGTCTGCCGATCACCATTCCTTTTATTAATCCAAATACCCCTGATAATTCCAAATCCGTGAGGTAAGCGTCTATGTTCTCCAATTTTTCTCCCCTTGTAAAATCCTCCCCTTCTGGAATCTCCCAAAAAAATATAGCGTTTTTGAAATCGGGCCAATACTCTGTTCCTCGGAGATGCATCATGGAAGTAATACAACCACCCAAGATTTTCCCTCTTGTCTTGCCCTTCCCGAGCCACTCCCAGCCGGGATTTTTTTTCATCTTCCTTGGTCTTTTTAAATCTTCTTTCTCAAACCAGTCTAGGGTTTCTTCAGTCCAACTTGGAGATGGTTTAATATTACCGATTACTTCTTTCCCCATTAGCGCCTTTTCAAAATACTTCCGAGTATAGCCCAGAATTTCTGGATTCTCGGCAAATTGGGTTATAACTGCCGGTCCATAAAAAGTAGTTAAATTAGCTTTTGTGTGAATAGCTAAATGTAATACCGTTATATCCGAATAGCCGACAAATATTTTTGGATTTTTCTTGATCAGATTAAAATTCAAATATTTGAGTATCTGGTTTGAGTGATTGCCACCAACAAAAGATATGATAGCTTTAATGTTCTCGTCTTTAAAAAAATTGTTTATGTCCTCCGCCCGTTCTTTAGGATTCCCTGCTGTGTATTCGGTAATTTTTAAAGCATTCTTTCCAACTACAGGTCGAAGCCCAAGTTTTTTGATCATGGCAACGCCCTTTTTGACACGGTGAGGCACTAGCCCAGCCATGGGGGAGGAAGGACTTACAATACCGATTCTGTCGCCTTTTGAAAGTTTTCCTGGTTTTATCGTTTTTATCATTGTCTAAGGATGATTTTGGTTATCTACCCTGGGAAATGCCTTAGCTTCCCAGATAAAAGGCAGTTTTAAGATACATTGGATAAATCTTTCAATCCCCATCCCCCAGCCTGAATGTATTTGGGGATTACTATCTCTTGAATCAATGTAGGGTTGATAATCTTCCATATTGAGCTTGAAGTGCAAAGCTTTTTCACTTGTTTCTTCTTTTGTGTGCACTCTCTCGCCACTTCCAATTAATTCTCCGTAACCGGTAAGTAGGAAGTCAGCATTTATCACCAATCCTTGTTTTCTCGGATCTTTAGCATGATAAAAAGCAACTTCTTCCTCGATGTAGTGAGTTACAAAACACGGCTCGTCTATAATTTCGCCTAGAGCAACTTCCTCATAAACTCCGAAATTTCTAATAGTAGGGTTTTTGTAAACAGTCCTCTTCATTTTTTTCTCAAGCAACTTAAAGGCCTCGTTAAATTCAATTCTCTTGAACTTTTTTATCTTAGTAAATTTTCCTAATTTTTCTAAATCGGTCTGTTTTAGGAATACCTTGAGTTCTTTTAAATTTTTCTCGATTAAATATCCAACAAGGAATTGAAGATATTTTTGCTGAAGCTCCAAATTTTTTTCAAATCCTATGTTAGCTTCAAACTCAATGTGGGTGAATTCGGGCAGGTGCCTAAAATCGGCCCTCTCCCTTCGAAAACTTTTTTCCCAACAATAAACGCTATTGATACCGGGATTAGTAATGGCAAACTCTAAATAAAGCTGGGATGATTGAGTTAGAAAAGTTTTTTTGTCAAAAAATTTTATCTCAAAAGGGTCGACATCAGAAGATATAGTACCGGTTAGAGCGCCAGGAGACGATATCATCCTTGTGGTGATAGGAAGGTCAAATAATAAAACGTCTTTACTTTCCATAAAAGCATTACTTGCTTTAAAAACCCCGTCCCAAATTTTTATCAGAGCTTCCCATTTTTTATTTTCATTTCTTACTTGAAGATGGCGACTGGTCAGATGTTGTGGAGGTTTGATTTTTCTGACTTCCTCAATAGGTTCATAAATTTTATTGCCGATATAAGAAATCCGGCTTCCGTTAATTTTGTACGGACCGAGACTCATGGATATTGATGAATGCTTAATTTGTGCAAATATAGCACCTATATTCTAATAATCAAACTTTTATGTTACCTATGTATCTCATCAACCGCAAATACTTTTCTGCCCAAGAAAAGATGTTAGAAGACACAAAAAGCGCTCCGAGAGCGCTTTTTTATGAGCGGAGAGGCAGGGATTCGAACCCTGGGTGCCTTGCGACACACTTGATTTCGAATCAAGCGCTTTCGACCACTCAGCCACCTCTCCTGAACATTGGTTTATAAAGTTAGAAAGTTTAGAAAGTTAGAAAGCTTGTCAGGATCAGTTTCTTAACAATGCATGTCAAACCAACATTCTATTAGTCTAACTGGATCCCGGGTCAAGCCCGGGATGACACCTTTTTTATGAACTTTATGAACTAATTTATATAATTTTTTAGTTCCGATAAGGGTTTGGGGAGTT
>JAJXZR010000046.1 GCA_021779915.1 bacterium | reverse complement strand
AGAAATCTTTTGATCAGTAATCAGAATCATGGGTTCATCCAGGGTCGACTCCATCTTTTCCGGATCGGTGATCATATAAGGAGAAACATATCCCTTGTCAAACTGAAGTCCTTCGACGGTTTCTTCTTCTAGACCAAAAGTTTGGGATTCTTCAACGGTGATAACTCCGTCTTTGCCAACTTTTTCCATCACATTAGAGATCATTTCACCTACTTCTTTGTCTTGGGCGGAAATGGTTGCAACCTGAGACCTTTCTTCTTTAGAGCTGATCTGTTTGGATTGCTCTTTAATATCCAAGACAACTTTTTCGATAGCTTTTTGGATGCCTTTTCGAAGTCCGATTGGATTGGCTCCGGCAGCTAGATTTTTTATTCCTTGAGCGATCATAGCTTGGGCAAGCAGGGTGGCGGTAGTCGTCCCATCCCCGGCAGTATCATTGGTTTTGGAAGCGACTTCTTTAACAAGATCGGCTCCAATGTTCTCCATTTTATCCTCTAATTCAATTTCTTTGGCAATAGTCACACCGTCGTTGGTTATGGTAGGAGAACCAAAACCTTTGTCTAGTACTACATTTCTTCCTTTGGGACCAAGCGTCACTTTGACCGCATTGGCAACTTTATTAACGCCGGAAACTAGGCGTTGTCTGGCTTTTTCACCAAATTCGATTTGTTTGGCCATGAGTTTATAATTAATTTTTAGAATTTAGATTTTTTTAACTATTTTTTAAAAGATTGCTTTTTAAAACTAGGAGATTTCCTACAAGAAAATCCTAGTTTTAAAAAGCAATCTTTTAAAAAATAGTTAAAAAAATCTCTACCGGTAAAAGAATAATAAAAATTTTAGCACTCGTCAAGTTCGAGTGCTAACTTATAAAAATTTCAATTTTCAATTCACAATTTCCAAACAATTTTCAATTTCTCAATTTCTAAATGTTTCAAAAGTGTTTTTTGAAAATTTTAAAATTAAAATCATTGAAAAATTGTTTGAAAATTGGAAATTGAAAATTGGAAATTAATAACAAAGTAGCAAAGAAAAATAATTGTAGCCGCTTATAAATATTAAAATATTCCTATCTTAGATAAACAAGTTATAGGCTTTCTTCCTTTTTCTTTCCCACGTCGATAATAAAAGACTTCAAGCTTTTTCTTCCGATGATGACCGGAAAGCGCAGATGCTTTCGGCGGACGATGGTGGCTTTGGTCAAAATGGCGGAACGGTCTAGAATGATTTTTGTTTCGATAACTGGCCGGATACTAATGCCATTTGAAGAAGAAACCAGTCGGATATTTTGGAGGAGTCCAGTTGATTTTTGTACAATTTCTTCAATATGAAGATCTCGGATTTTCCGTGTCTCAGCCAGCTGATAATCAATGTCTTTCCCAGGGAACATCAAGGATCCGTGGAAATGTGGAAAGTATTCTTTAAAGGCTTTGACTACTTCACCAAAGCCCAATTCAATAGCGAGTTCTTCATCAATGGAAGTATAATAAGCTCCGGTGTCAAGTTTGGCATCTACAATTCTTTTACCGCGGGGCCCCTCAATGATAATCTTCTTAAAAATCCCTACGACTCTTTTACCGGTGGCTTCTTCGACTTCTTCTTCGATCTCTCCCCCAAAGAGATCTTGGGCAAGCCGGACTCCTTTTTTAGCGCTACTGATTTTTAGTCCTTTAACTCTTTCTAGTCTTTCTCGAAGAGGAGCTTGATTGGCATTTTGGATAGAAAGTCCTGGTCTCGCATTAATTTCCGCTACAACAGGGCCCCTGTCTCGATCTAGCATAATATCTACTCCTAAGAATCCCAAACCGCTTACTTCTTGGCACATGGAAGCAATTTCCAAAGATTCCTGCCAATAAGGAATTCTGATTCCCGCCAAGGGAATTCTGGTCCCCGGCAGGTATTCTATCCGATAATCTTGTTGAGTGGACAAATTTCTTGAAATAGCGTGAGTAGTTACTCCCGTTGTCAAATCAATTCCAAGACAAATTCCACCCAAATGTAAATTAGCTCTTCCTCTTGATTGTTCCGTAGGGAGGCGGAGCATCGCCATAATGGGCATTCTATTAAACACAATAATTCTGACATCAGGGATTCCCCGATAACTGTAAGGTTTAAATATACGATTCAATTTTACCCTTTCCTCAAAAAAGACTGTGTCAGGCTGACCCGAAAGGGAATAGTTCCCTTCAAATACGTTTCTGATGTGAGCTTCTAATTCTGGGATTGTTATCTCTTGACGATCAGCTTTCACCCAGTTTCCACTTTTTTTGTTTTTTCCATAGACAACCATGATACCTTCCCCTCCCAGACCTCGGTTAGGTTTTAAAACGAAACTTTTGGGAAGGGTGTTCCAATCGAAGTTTGCAAGTTCTTCGGGGTTACGAATCTTTCCCAATAAAAAAGGAACTGGCAAGTCGGCCTTCTTGAGAACTTTTTTACACAATAACTTGTCGTCAGCAATTTTTTTGGCCGATTTTGGGTTGTATGGTCTTACATACAGCATATTACGGGCATTCATGCCCAAAATTAGCTTACTTCTTTCTAGGTAGCTCAACATTGTTTATTACATCACGAAATCTAAAATATTCACTAAGTCTCAGCCCTGTCCATTTTCCCAAGGCAATATTCAAAATTACGATGAGAACAACAATGGCAGGATAGGCAAGGACTAAATTTTGAAAAGCTTCCCATTTTACAAGGTAATAACAGACTGAAGCAAGAAAAATTGTTTCAACAGCAAGGTACATAGCCGTTTTAAAACCGTTTTCAATTTGTACGACTACAAACTTTTCCACAATCGTGATCATAATAAGCAAAGGAAAAATTGAAACGTTAGCTAAGCCGGTGCGACGAAAACTGCCTCCTAGAGCTAAAAAAGCCAATACCGCAAGAGCTACTACCGAAAGCATGATAGCCGTTTTCGATATGTAAAGCAATTTCGAGCTTTTAAGGATGAACCTTGTTCCCAGTGCTACTGCCAAAACGACAAAGAAAATAGCTAGTCCATATTTCAGAGTGGTGGCCAGAAAGGCGACGGCAATAATGGAAGGAGTATAGATACCAAACGCTTTAATACCAACAACTTGCCTGGCAGCTGCAATTACGGTGAGAATGACAGGATACATCAAGATATAAATGATTGTTTCTTGAGGCACTCCTTGATCAAGGGCTAATTGAATAAGATCGGGCATTAAAGTTGTTATTACTTGTTAGCAAATTTAATTTTACTTTAATTGATTTATTCGTTTTTTAATAATTTGACAACTATTTTTTGTGGGGTAGTATTAAACTAAAGTGGTGTGAAGTGGGGAATTGTGTAAGAAGACAAAAACGTAGTAAATAAAAAGGTTAAGAAGAAATCAAAATGTTTATCGGAGAGTACAACCACACATTGGATTTCAAGAGAAGATTGGCGATCCCTTCTAAGTTTCGGGGTTTATTTCGAGGAAAAGCAATTGTAACTAAGGGTCTTGATGGTTGCCTCTTCATTTATCCGGAAAAAGTTTGGGAGGGTATAGCCGAAAAGTTGAGTAATATTCCTTTGGGAGAAAAAAGGATGCGCCAATTTGTAAGAATTATGCTTTCCGGAGCGATTGAATCGGAAGTTGACAAACAAGGAAGAATCTTGATTCCCAATTTCCTAAGCCAGTTTGCCAATCTCAAAAAAGATGTTGTTTTAGTAGGTCTTTATGACAGACTGGAAGCTTGGGATAAAGACGTTTGGGACAAATCCAGGCAATCAGCCGAAAAAGAGCAGGAACAAGTGGCGGAAGAATTGGGAAAGATGGGAATATATTAGTTCATAAAGTTCATAAAGTTCATAAAGTTCATAAAGAACGTTTAGATGAATGTATTCCTTCTAACTTTATCAACTTTATAAACTTTCAAACTTTATAAACTCCGATATGCATATTCCCGTTTTACTTGAAGAAGCAGTCGTTTTGTGGGGAGGGTTGGAGGGAGGCGAAGAAAGGCCACAAGAAGGAATTTATATTGACGCCACCTTCGGGGAAGGAGGACATTCAATGGAGCTTCTTAAAAGAGCAAAGGAACAAAAAATAAAAATTATTGGTTTTGATCTGGATAAAGTCAGAATTAAAAAGGGAGAAGAAAAATACAAAGAAGAGATCAAAAATAAAAAATTGTATTTAATTTCGCAAAGCTTTCAAAATATTCAAAACGCGATCGAGAGTCTTCGAAAGAAAGAAGATTTTCGAGGGTTGCCGGTTTTAGGAGTGCTGTTTGATCTAGGTTTTTGCAGCACTCAATTGGAAGAAGGCAGAGGGTTCAGTTTTTCCGATAAAGAAGCCAGTTTGGATATGCGTTTTAATTCAAGCGACAAAGAGATTTTGAACGCTTCGGAGATTTTGAATAGTTATTCAAAGGAGGATTTGGAAAAAATAATTCGGGAATACGGAGAAGAAAAATTTGCTAGATTAATTGCAGGAGCGGTTATCAAGGCAAGACAGGAAGGTGAGGAATTCAAAAAAGTGGGAGATTTGTATCAAATTCTAGAGAAAACGGTCGGTCGATTCTATAGAAAATACCATATTCACTTTGCTACCAGAACGTTTCAAGGAATTAGGATTGCTGTGAATGGGGAACGGGAAGCAATCGAGAAGGGGCTCGAAGGAGCAAAAAACATTGTTTCTGGAGGCGGAAACCTGGTTGCAATCAGTTTTCATTCAGGAGAGGACAGAATGGTAAAACAATTTTTCAAACTTCATTCAAAAGAGTGTATTTGCCCGGAAAATTTTCCGATTTGCCGATGCGACCACGAAAGAACATTACGGATAATTACAAAAAAGCCGATAGTGGCTTCTAAAGAAGAACTTTTAATTAATCCGAGAGCAAGAAGCGCTAAACTTCGAGCTGCTCAAAAAATAATTTAGAGAATATGAGTCCGGTAGTAACCTTCTATAAACAAACAGGAAATATTGATCCAAAGCCGAAAAGGCAACACGCTTTTATGCCGAAACTACAGATCGGACCTGCCACTCTGGGAGTTATTACCGTGCTGGTTATTCTTTTAATGAGCCTGCTTTACCTAATACAGGCCAATTCTACTGCTACTAAAGGGTTTGAGATTGAAAATGAACAAGAAAGAATTAAAAAACTTGATTCTCAGGGAGAGAAATTAGAATTAGAAATGGCTAAACTTCGCTCTACTAACCAATTAAATCAGATGCCCGAAAAATTAAACCTTGTCCCTCAGAATCGAAATGACGATGTTTTGGTTTTTTTGAAGAAAAATTCGACTCTGGCTCAAATTTCCCCAGAAAGCGAAGGGGCTAATCCAAAACGATAACCTCTGCCATGTATCGTTTGAATTAGTCTGCGACTTTTTGGGTAGCGGGAATCAATCTTTTTTCGGAGATTTAGAATGTGAACCTCTAGTGTGTTAGTAAAGAAGTCTGCATTTGAATCCCAAACATTTTCTAATAAGTTAGGTCGGGAGAGGATCTGATCTCTGTTTTGATAGAAATAGCAAAGAAGATCAAACTCTTTTCGGCGTAAATATATTTTTTCTCCTCCTCGTGAAACCTGAAAATTTTTCCGATTAATAATTAGGTCGTCGACTTGAAGAACGGGTAAAGAAAAGGTGGGTAATTTTTCTCTTCGAAGGAGAATTTTAATTTTTAACAAAAACTCCTTAAAAGAAAAATTGGAATCAACAATATCGTCAGCGCCAAGCTCAAAAAGTTTGATTTTGTTTTCAGTAGTTTGGTTTCTAGTGGAGATTAAAATAAAACTCAAAGGGCATTCCAAAGATAAATCTTTTAAAATCTCTTCTAATTTCAAAACTTCTTTTTCTGCCAAAAGGATAATGAGGTCATAATAGTTTGTTTTAGCCATCCAAATCCCTTTTTTCATCGAATGGGTATTGTCGACCAAATAACCTTCTTGCTTCAGTCCAAAAGAAAAGGACTGATTAGTTTTTCTATCCATTTCTATCATTAGAAGTTTCATTTTTTTTAAAGAATGATTAAGTTTTAGAGTTTTTGATAAATTGTCAACTCTTAAACTTAAAAAATGTTCCTGTAAAGAGGGAAAAATAAACTGAAAATCAAGGAGGGTTGGGAGAGAAGGGTTTTAGTTAGAATTGATGAGGATATATAGGAACGCAATTTTAAAAGATTGTGTTACAAAAAGAAAATTATTGTTCTCATGTCATTCCGGGCTTGACCCGGAATCCAGGAAAGTAAGACTTAAAATTCCAAGAAACAAGAAACAAATTACAAACAAATTTAAAATCACAAATTCCAAACAAAAAAATAATGTTTTTAATTTTGAATTTGGAAAATTGTATCTTGTTTGCAATTTGTTTCTTGGAATTTGGAATTTTGTTAGATTAATTCCATCCTCCTGGATCCCGGGTCAAGCCCGGGATGACACAGAGAGCAACGGGATGACACAAAAAATGTTTAAAACAATAAAATGCCAACGAATTAGTTAACCTTTACAGGGATGACACATTAATAAATTAAGATAATTTGTTTGATGTATTAAAAAAAGTCTTCTTACGCAAAGAAGACTTTAATTAATTTTAAGCAAATATAATAAGAAGGCCTCTTAGTCTGCAAAAAAATAGTCCCACCATCTTTTTTGATTTGATCTTTGGTCTTGTTGTGGCTGAGAAGGGGCTTCAAAACTACTGTTGTCGTTTGTATTTACATTATTGCTTTGATTGTCTTCTTTAATAATCATTACTTTTTCTCCTTCCTTTTGAAGACTGAGCTTTTCTTTAGCTTCTTTTTCCTGAAAATCATCGGTTTTTAGGTATCCAATCAGACCTTCTAATTTTTGATTATTTTTCTCTTTTTTTTCCGCTTGGGTTTTTAGATCGTCGATCTCTTTTTGGATTTGATAACGCCTATAAGTCTCCTGAGTAACTGCCAGGGCAATGAGAATGACTGCTCCAAGTCCAACCACAATAAGTATTATTCTAATTACGGTATTCACGGATATTAATAGCTTAATGCTTGGTTTTTTATTTTAGCAGATTTTTTGATTTCTTGAATAATCCTTAAAACAAACAGCGCGCTTACAACAGTTTGGAAATTATCTCGTCGGTTTTGTTGTATAGATCTTCAAGATTACCGTCGTTTACGATTATATAATCAGCTTTTTTACCGAGAGTTTTGATGTGTTTCTCAGTGGACAGACTGTTAAGTTTTTGAAATTCTTTGAAAGGAACATTGTCATCTTCTTTTTCTAGTCTTTTACAAACTCTCTGCCAGCGCATCTTTGCTGGAGCTTTAAGATAAATAATCGCGTTGTTTTCGAAACCTCTGACCCAAATATAATCAGGAGGAAGCCTTAAACCATTAATAACAACCATATTGCTGGTAGAAAGCTCTTCAATCGCTTTTTGCATGGCTTTGGTTAGAATATCTTCTCCAAATTTTTCCTTAAGAGTATTCATAAGCCAAACTAAATTCTTGCGGGAAACCTTGATGCAGAGCAGTTTGAGAGCCTTAACTAGGATAAAGGAAAAACGAAATTCCTCGGCCTTATATTTTTTTTTCAAGTGGGAGGCGACCGTATCTTTACCGCTTCCACCCGCTCCAATTAAGCCAACAACTAGCATCCTTTTGTTTTTTTTGCCCATTAGAAACAAACACAAAAATAAAACAACCCTTTTAAAGTAAAGGGATTTTTTAAAGGAAGCAAGAACTAATTTCCAATCTAATTTTCAATTTTCCCGCCCGAGGCGGGTCGCCTAAGGAGACAAACAATTTTCAATTTTGGAATTTATTAAACAAAGAAAATTGTAGACTTCGGATTAAGCCCGGGGTGGCATAGGAAGTCTGTAAAATTTTCTTGTTTTAAAATTGGAGCATTGCGAAATTGAAAATTAGAAATTAGTTATCAACTTGTCTTCCTAAACCTCGCTCCATTATGGATAGTAAATTTTTTCTTGATGCTCGTGCCTCCTCTTTTTCTTATGGTGGCAATCTTCTCTTTTTGCCTTTTGAATTGACGGCTCAGATCTTCTAAAACTTCGTCAAACCCCTCCATTATTTCGTTTTTTTCGCAAGAACTAATCATCTTTCCAATAGCGGTCTCTAACTGAATTTCAGCTCGGTACCGCTTTTTTCTGGGTAGAAATTCACCTTCCACCCCAAAAGAAGAAGGAAAATCAGATCTCTTGAAAAAACGTTCCCAGGAATTTAATTTTTTATCCAAATATTTCTTAATTTTCTCTTTTTCGTTGTCTTTTAGACTGGAGTGGAAGTGGTAGTTGATTTGAAGCACGTTTTTCAAATTAAAAATTCAAAATTAAAAATTCAAAATTTTGGCGAGGGCAAAACTCACACTCAATTGATTGTCGCTTTCGGCGACTCAACAATTTTGTATTTTGCATTTTTAATTTTTAACTATTCTATCGGTTTCTTCCGCAATCATCTTTTCTTCGTTCGTCTTAACTACTAGAACTTTTGTATTTTTCAGAACCCCATTTTTTAAAGTGCGTGTGATCTTTCTTCTGGTTAGGGATCTTCCCGCACCTACTGTTCCTGTAAATACTAACGCATCGCACTTTCCCAAAATTGCATAGTAAGCGCCGATGTACTTCTTTATCCGGTAAGTGAATACGTCAAAAGCCAGAATTGCAGCCGGGTCTTTTTTTTGATATTTCTCGATTAATTCCAACATATTTTTTGCTTGGCATAAACCAAATATACCGCTTTCATGCTCCAAAATTTTTTCAATTTCACTAAGGGATTTTTTTATTTTTCTTGCCAAAAAAAAGATTATTCCCGGGTCGATATCTCCTGAGCGGGTTCCCATTACCAAACCTTCCAGAGGAGTGAAACCCATGCTAGTGTCGACAGCTTTCCCGTTTCTTATAGCGGTGATACTGCCTCCGCCTCCTAGGTGGATGGTAATCAGATTAAGTTTAAAAAGAGGTTTTTTAAGTAGTCTGGCAGTGACATTTGCAACATACTGGTGGGAAATACCGTGGAACCCGAGTTTTTTGATTTGGTATTTTTTACTTAGTTCCAAGGGTATAGGATAAGTTGAAGCAAATGAAGGGATTGTTTTATAAAAGGAAGTGTCGAAAACGGCTACTTGCTTCACACCTTTCGGCCACCAACTCTTAATAGTGCGTATCCCTTCCAAATTATAAGGATTATGGAGAGGAGCTAATTTTTCATTTTCTTTGATAATCTTTTCTATTTTTTCATCAATCAGAGAGCTCCCTTTAATCATTCCACCATGAACCACTCTGTGACCGACTGCATTAATTTTTTCAAAAAGATTGTTTTTTTTAAGATCTGACAATAATTCTCCAAAATATTTCTGGTGTCCGTTTTTGGGGTCAATGTCATTTTTACTCCAAGTAAATATTTCTTTTTCTTTTCTCCCGGAAAAAGAAAAAACCCGACTTTTAATCGAGGTAGATCCAACGTTTAAGACTAGAATATGTTTTTTCTTGGGGAGAAACATAGAAGATAGGATAAAAATAATGACGAATGTCAAATGACGAATGAGAATTTTGGTGTGAGCTTTTGCTCACTTATTCAACCAAATGCCACCTATGGCGACACCTTAATTCGTCATTCGTTATTGGAAATTTGTCATTTCTTTGCTTTCATCTTAATCGCCTTTTTCGGTTTCGCTTTCTTAGTCTCCTTGTTTCCAAACATTGATCTCACTCCTGCTCCGATCAACGATCCCACCCCAGCGGCTATTGCCAAAGATTCTTCGGGATTTTCTCTAATAAATCGTTTAGTCTTTTTCCCAAGTGCGTTAAGTTCGGTTTTAATTTTTTTTACTTCTCTTAGGGCTTTTTTCTCTGCCCCTTTTAGATTTTTCTGTAATTTTTTTTGATCGATGGTCATTATTTTGTTCAATTTATAAATTTTATTTTTCGTCGGTTTTCTCCTTTTTTGCTTTATCCAGCGTCAAAAAACCAAAGACCACAACCAGCGTGCCACAAATCACGTAACCAATTCCTGGGCTGATTACAATCAATTGGTCAAGCATTTGGCTTATCCCTATAATCAGGAAAATCAATCCAGTAAAAATTGCTATGACGCCCAGTGCAAACGTAAGTCCGAATTTTAATGAAACTTTAGCCTTTTTTTTTACATCATCAACGCTTTCCCAAAAAACTGTAATTACGGTTTTTTCCAAGATTTGTTTTATTAAATTCCAAGCATCCCCCGAAAAATTTAAGGAACTTTTTGGATTGGAGGATTGGTCTTTTTTTGTGGTTTTTTTATTCATTAGGCCTAAAATTAATCATTTTTTATTCCCGAAGAAAGTCTCAAAGTGGTTTTTTTCTCCATTGCTCCTTTGATGTCGTATTTTCCCGTCCAGAGCCCCAAACGAATGGCAAAGAGTTCTTTTAAAGTATTGAAATACCCTCCCAAAGTTACTGTGCTAGCCTCGTCATTGACCCATACTACGGGAACTTCCTTGATTTTGTATCCAAGTATTTTGGCAAGAGTTAACATTTCAATGTCAAACCCCCAGCGATTTATGAGCATTAACGGGCAAATAATTTCAGCGGCTTCAGCAGTTAAAATTTTAAATCCGCATTGGGTATCCTTAATTCCCCAAAGACCGGCTACAACTTGGATCATTCTGTTTCCTACGTCACCGGCGACTTCTTTGAGAAGAGGCTGATGCCTTTTAATATTGCTTCCTTTGATATCTCTTGAGCCAATCACTACTCCAACGTCCGGATCCTCGAAATGAGGAGAAAAATTTTCAATTTGAGCGATGTCTACTGAATTATCGGCGTCCATAAAGAGGCGATAGATTCCTTTGGCCGCAAGCAACCCTTGTCTTACAACATAACCTTTGCCATGGTTCTCAGGATTGTTGATAATCTTTAGATTTTTAATCATTTTCTGATATTTCTCAACCACTTGGAAGGTGTTGTCTGGCGATCCATCGATCACAACCAATATTTCGTAAGGAAAATTGAGCGGACTTAAATATTTGTCCAGTGAAAGCAAAGTATTTCCAATCCTTTTCTCTTCTTTGTAGGCGGGAATAACGATAGAGAGGATGATGTCTTCCTTGAGAGGCATCTTTTCTTTGACCACTTTTTCAGTTGCTTTAGAAACTTCTTTTTCGGGAATTTTCTTTTTGATAACTTTTTTTGTTATTTTCGAAACGGGTTTTTTCTTTGTTGAACCTCTTGCAGTTTTTTTTGCTCTGACAGCCGGCCTTTTTCTGGTCGTTGCTTTTTTGGGATTTCTCTTGTTTGTTTTTGTTGCCATAGGGGGTAATAGAATTTTTAAATTTTGTAATTTTATAATTTATCTGTCATTCCGTCCTTCGAGCCGGGATCTAGGGTAATAAAAATAATTTCTAATTTACCTAATAAAAGTCTCAATGTTCAATGTTAAAATATTTTTTAATTAGATATTTTGTTCATTGTGATTTTTATTAGAACTTAGGTGAATTAGGAATTAGAAATTCTATTACTGGTTTCCTCCTCCTAAATTAAGACTTTGTAAATCTATCAATTCTTTATTGATAGTACCCAAAACAACTCGGGCAGTTAAAACCAGAGCGATCCCGATGATTGCATTGATCATACTTTTTTTCGCTTCAGAAGACATGTCTTTTTTGCCTGCGGCAATCATATATTGAAACCCTCCAATCATAAACATGAGTACTCCGACAATCCCGACAATTCCTCCGGCTATATTGTATATTTTAATTACATAGTTTGCTATATCAACGCTCTTCCCTCCTCCCAGACCTGGAAGAGGCACTTCCAGTTTCCAACCGCTTTCCGCTTTTGCGAGCAGGGGAACGGAAAAATAGGCGCAGAAAATCGCGAAAAGACAATAATTAACGACTCCTAATTTGAAATTGTTTCTTTTTATTTTTTTATTCACTGGCATAATGAGGCGTTGCTTTAAAATGGGAAAAATCCCACCTTGGTTTCTTACTTTCATATTTCTTTAAGTATTTAAAAAAGTCAACAATAGGTAAAAGTACCTAGGCAAAAGTCGAAAGTAAAAAGGAAAATTCTAATACTGCCATTATTTATACATAGACTTTTAATTTTTTACTTTTTACAAAGTACTTTTACCTTTCACTAGGTACTTTTGACTTTTGTCAATATATCAGTAAGTATCTAATAACTAGTTGCCTTATTTTTTATTTTATTAATGAGGAGCTTGATTTTTCTTTGGGGGTTTTTTTATTTGAGATACATTCCTTTATCGATCTTCTGGTCTGTCTGTCCTTCTTGGGTTTTAAAGGAAAAAAGAGATGGTCTTTTTTTTCTAAGCCAGATTATAATGGCTTCTTTATTGTTTTTTAGCACACTCGTTTCTTTTATTTTGTTGTTGATTTTTCCCATAGCGATAGTGAACTTCATTATTGTTGGTGGGAAAAAATCAATATTTACTTCTCTTTTTATGTTCTGGAAAATCGAAAGAAACAATTCAAAAGATAACAGCGCGGAAAGAATGAAAAAAAATCTCAGTTTGTTAACTTTCGAATTTTTTTCTGGAAAATATATCAGAAAGATGACTCAAATATTTTTGAAAGGAATGGAAATTTTCGGGTTGATCCTTTTTTCTATTGGAGGGATTGAACTGTCCAACGATTTTCGCTCTCACGTTAATCCCGATATTTTTGACTTTTTCTTTCCCGATATTGGCGGAAAATTCTTTTGGGGTGGTCTTGCGATTTTTAGTTTGTCATCATTTTTTCTCTATTTTATTCTGAAAAGTCAGAACCTGAAAGATTGGAAAAAGAGATATTCATTGACTTTGGTACAAAATTCTTTTTGGCAAAAAATGCTAGTTCCAGAAATATTGATGCATCCTTATTTTTTTCTTTCTCTTGCGGGACGAGAGGTTTTTTCAAACAGTAACCTGAATCAAAAAGACGAGATGCTTTTTAAGCTTTTCAACAAAGCCTGGAGACAGAATAAAAGGATGATACCGGATGAATGGATGGAGGAGATACGTTAAATAAAGTAAAACCAGTGTTAATGTGTCATACCCGGCGTGTCGACCGGGAATCCAGTTAGGCTAATTAATTATTCTAATTGCACTAATTAACCTAACTTGCCTACCGGCAGGCAGGTTATTCTAAACAAAATCCCAAAAACCAATTTTTAAACTTTATTTTTTATTATTTGGTCTTTGGTGCTTTTTTAGGTCAATTAGTATAATTAGGTCAATTAGAGTAATTTCCCATTCTCCTGGATCCCGGGTCAAGTTTACCCCGTACCGAATGGTTTGGGGCTCGGGATGACACGTTATTGTTAATTCCGCTTTATGAACTCTTTACCCAAAAAAAACAATTTAAACGTTGCTATTGCCCATGACTTCTTGCTTTACCAAGGAGGGGCGGAGAGGGTGCTTGTGGAGATAGCTAAAATTTTCCCCGAGGCGCCAATTTTTACTTTATTAAAAAAAGAGTCTTTTGTTTTAAAAATGTTTCTTGGAAAAAGAAAAATAATGAGCTCATTTTTAGATAAAATAGCCTTTATAGTGCCACATAAGTATTTGTTGCCACTTTACCCGATTGTTGCCGAATCGATTGATTTGAGGGAATATGATATGGTTGTCTCTTCCACATCTTCCTTTATGAAAGGGCTGGTAGTAAAACCTAAAACAGTGCATATTTGTTATTGCCACACCCCCACTCGTTATCTTTGGGATTCTAGCGAGGAATATTTTTTTGATACTTTTGGAAAGAAAAATTTCTTTTCGCCCAGAAAAATTGTTATCCGGGTGATTCTCAATTACCTCAGAATGTGGGATCAGTCCAGTGCCAGAAGAGTTGATTTATTCATCGCTAATTCTCATTATACCGCACAAAGAATCAGGAAATATTACAAAAGAAAAGCCAAGGTTGTTTACCCGCCGGTAGATATCGAGAAATTTATTAAAGAACAAGAACGGACAGGAAAGTATTTTTTAGTTGTTTCGAGACTTTCTCCTTATAAAAACATCAATTTAGTGGTGGAAGCCTTTAATCGTCTAAAATGGCCACTTGTTATTGCTGGAGAAGGAAAAGAAAAAAAGAGACTGATGAAAATGGCAAACAGAAATATTCGATTTCTTGGTTTTGTTCCGGAGAGAAAATTGGCCAAACTGTATTCCGGTGCCAGGGCTCTGATTTTCCCAGGAGAAGATGATTTTGGAATCACTATGGTTGAGGCAATGGCTAGCGGAAAACCGGTACTAGCCCTTCGAAAAGGAGGGGCCGAGGAAATTGTCGAAGAAGGAAAAACCGGAGAATTTTTCAACGCGCCGGAAGTGGAAACTCTAGTTGACGGATTGCGAAGATTAGTGGAAAATGAGAAAAATTATCAAGCGACCTATTTGAAAGAAAGTGCTAAGAGATTTAGTAAAGAAAGGTTTAAGGAGGAGTTTTTGAAGGTTGTTGGGGAGAAAGTTAATTTTTAAATTTTTAAATTTTGTAATTTTTAAATAAATCTAAATTTCTAAATTTCTAAATTTTTTAAACTAGTAAATATCAAAACCACGTGTCATCCCGGGCTTGACCCGGGATCTAGGAGAGTGGTGTTAGTCTGATAAAATGTTAGTATGTTTAGTTTTTTAACGATAAACATTGAAATAGCATTTTGTTAGGCTAGTCCTATTTCCTGGATCCCGGCTCGGAGGCCGGGATGACACATAAACATGAGGTTTAAAAATTTAAAAAATTAGAATTTATTTACAAAATTTAAAAATTACAAAATTCAAAAATTTTAATCCTATCCCTATGTTTTCTCGCAGAATTGGCATTGATCTTGGTACTTCCAACACGGTAGTGACTGTTCCCAAGAAAGGAGTGGTTGCCAGCGAGCCTTCAGTGGTGGCTATTTCTTTGGATGATAACAAAATTTTGGCAGTTGGACACGAGGCAAAAGAAATGTTGGGAAAAACTCCGGAAATAATCAAAGCGGCTTGCCCCTTGAAAGACGGAGTAATTGCCGATTTTCGGGTAACAGAAGCCTTGATTTATTATTTTATTCACAAGGTTACTGGTGCGGTTAAAATATTTCGTCCGGAGATTTTGATTTCTATCCCGGCGGGAATTACTTCGACCGAGAGAAGGGCAGTAGTAGACGCGGCTCTTGAAGCGGGGGCAAAATCGGCCTATCTTGTCAAAAAACCAGTTTTGGCTGCTATTGGAGCCGGTATTCCCATCAATTCTCCGGCAGGTAACATCATTATCGATATTGGAGGAGGAACGGCGGAAATCGCGGTGATATCCTTGGGTGGGATTGTTTCGGCCTATTCTGCTAGAGTAGGTGGCAACAAATTTGATGAGGCTATCACGGACTACGTGAGAAAAAAATACATGCTGGCAATTGGAGAACAGACGGCGGAAAAGTGCAAAATAAAATTGGGAAGTGCCATACTGCAAAGCAAAGAAGATAAAATGGAAGTGCGAGGAAGAGACCTAAGCACTGGTCTTCCTAAAGTTATTAATCTCAGAAGTAACGAAGTGACTGAGGCGATTCAGGATGAACTCCGAGAAACCATTCAGGCAATCAAAAAAGTGTTGCAGGAAACCCCGCCGGAACTAGCAGCGGATATTATTGACAGGGGGATGATTTTGACGGGAGGAAGCGCTCAACTGAAAAATCTCGACAATCTTCTGGCTAAAGCAGTCGGAGTTCCCTGCTACGTTGCCGATGAACCTACCACTTGCGTTATAAAGGGAATTCAGATTGTGCTGGAGAATCTGGATACGTATAAACGAAGTTTGATAAGCTAGGAAAGTTTAGAAGGTTTGGAAAGTTAAGAAAATTAAAAATTGGGAAAATTATTTCTTTCTAAACTTTATACTTTCTAAACTTTCTAAACTATTGCTTCTATGTCCTACGTTGCCATAAACGCCACTTCCATCTTTAAATCCTACAAAACCGGCGTTGAATTTTATGCCTTTCAGCTCTTAAAACACTTGGCTTTGGAATGGAAAGAAGATGATCCCAAGGTGATTTTGTTTGTCCCTCAACATCTGTTAAATAATAAAAATCAACCTCTTCCCCTTCCTTCAAATTGGGAAATAAAACCACTGGAAGGAAAAATATTCTGGACTCAGATTTATTTAGCGAAATATCTTCGTAAACATCCTCCGCTTCTTCTCTTCTCGCCTTCTTATATGGCGCCATTTTTTCTTTCTGGCATTCCAACGGTTAACGTAATTCACGGATTGGAAGGAAAATATGTAAAACAAAAAAGCAGTTTTATTAAAAAGATCGAAGAAATATTTTTAATAAAACCGGTTCTCAAGAAGAGCGCTGTTATAATCGCTGTTTCTAGGCATACCAAAGAAGATATTGCAAAATTCTATAATATTCCTCTAAGCCTTATTAAAGTCATTCAAAGTGGTCCGGGGACTTTAGAAAAACCAAATAGTCAGGCCTTACAGAAGAGTCAGGAAATGCTTAAGTGCATCGCTTTTGCCGGAAACGGAAATTCCAGAAAAAATTTGAGAAAGGCGGTGAAAATTTTTCTTTGGATTAAAAAAATTACCCGAGGGCAAGCCAAGCTCTATATTTCAGGAAGGATAAAGAATACTAAACTAAAAGAACTGATAGATCACAACAAAAATAACATCGTTTACAAAAAATATTTTTCCGAAGAAGAAAAGAATGAATATCTCAAAAATTCCCATTTTTTGTTGTATCTAAGCGCTTACGAAGGCTTTGGCTTTCCCGTGCTTGAAGCGCAAAATTTTAGTGCTGTTCCAATCGTTATAAAAGACAGTGGTCTTGAGGAAGTCGGAGGGGAAGGAATTATTTTTGTGGATAGCACCGAAAAGGAAGAGAAAATTGCAAAAAAAATAGTCAATTTATATAAAAACCCAGAAAAATTAAAACAACTGCAAACTTTGGGTCTTTTAAACCTGCAAAAATTCAGTTGGCAGAGATGTGCTGTTGAAACAAAAAAAATAATGTTAGAATCAATCTGAATCTAATGGATCTTTAAGAAACTTGTCAACAGGTGTCATCCCGGCCCCCGAGTCGGGATCCAGGAAACATGATTAGACTAAGAGAATGTTATTTTAATGTGTATTATTAAGAAACTGAACATAATAACATTTCATTAGACTAGTTCTACTTTCCTGGATCCCGGGTCAAGCCCGGGATGACACGGAAGGGTAAACGGTTTTTTATTAATTTTTTAATTTTTTAAGGTGGAAAATAAACAAGAATATTTTCAAGAAGAAGGTCTTTCCCAGGAGGGTAAAAATATGCTGGCGGTGAAGGAAGAATGTAAAATATTGCTTGACAGGATGTCGAAGATTGAATCGTTTTTGAAGAATGGGCGGGTACAAAATATTCCTGTATTTCAAGGTGATAACGAGTTCCAAGAAGAGGTATTTTTTGTATGGAAAATGCTGGTACTGATTGGAAAAGGAATCGAAACTTCCCTGCAATCGGCAGAGGCGATTGTTAAACACAACTATTTTCACGACAAAATAGGAAATTTTGAGGGAATTGTCCTTCCTCTTGTTAACAGACTTGAAAAATCCCTAGCAAAGGGAGAAACTATCAGTAATGATCAAAATGAAATCAGAATTATTAGGACAAAAATGGGCGAATTGTACGAATACTTAAAAAAATTGGAGCAAAATCCGGATTTTTTAAAGAGCGAAATTGGGAGAGAATGGAGTTTGGAAGAGGACAAGAAAGCGGCTTAAATTCAATTTCCAATTTCCAATTTATAATTTTCAATCAATTTTCAATTTATTAATTTCTCAATTATTCAAACAAAGAAAAATTGTAGTTCTTTTGTCATCCCGGGCTTGATCCGGGATCCAGTTAGACTAACAGAGTGTTATTTCAACGCCTGTCGTTAAAAAACTGAACTTAATAACATTTTATTAGACTAAACCTACTCTCCTGGATCCCGGGTCAAGCCCGGGATGACACAGAGAGTCTACAAAATTCTCTTGTTTTTAAAATTAGAGCATTGTGAAATTGAAAATTGAATTTTAAACTTTCTTTTCTCGTTTTTTTAGGTTAAAATCAAAAGAATTTAATAATTCAACTACCATTTGTGCCAAAAATTTATTTTCCAGCTGGCAGAAAGAAAAACAAGATTCCCAAGGAAATTGTTGATGAAATTAACGGGGAAGTCCCTGTTCCTACCAAAAAGAAATTCATGCGGGGATGTCTTTATTTTTTACTTTGGAGTTTTGCTGGTTTTGTTGTTTTTACAATCGGAGTTCTGGCTTATTTCACCAAGGATCTTCCGAGTCCCGAAGGGCTTTCTAGTAGGCACGTAGCTGAATCGACGAAAATATTGGATCGAACTGGGCAAACTGTCTTGTATGAAATTCATGGGGAGGAAAACCGGACGGCTATTTCTTTTGATCAAATGCCCAAGTGTATCAAGGACGCAACTATCTCGGCAGAGGACGCGGAATTTTATAATCATCACGGATTGGATTTTAAGGCAATTGCGAGGGCGACTTTCGAGGACATTATGGGGGGATCAAAAAGTCAGGGTGCATCTACAATAACTCAGCAACTCATAAAAAATTCCGTTTTGGACAACAGCAAGACCTTCCAAAGAAAAATTAAAGAAGCGATTTTATCATTGGAATTAGAACAAAAATTTTCCAAAGATCAAATATTGGAAATGTATCTGAATCAGATTCCTTATGGTTCTAACGCTTATGGGATAGAAGCGGCTTCCCAGACTTTTTTCGGAAAAAGCGCTAGCAATTTGAGTCTCTCGGAATGCAGTATGTTGGCAGCTATTCCTCAAGCCCCTACTCATTATTCACCTTATGGAAGCTACACGGACGAGCTTAGAACTAGACAAGCTTGGGTGCTGGATAGGATGGTAAATCTTGGCTATATTTCTTCTCAAGAAGCGGAAGTAGCTAAACAGGATGACGCCCTGAAAAGAGTGATTCCGATTGTGAATTCCATTAAAGCCCCGCATTTTGTTATGTATGTTAAAAGCTGGTTGGTGGATAAATATGGAGAAGAAGCGGTGCAAAGCGGAGGATTCAAAGTTTACACCACGCTTGATTATGAAAAACAACAATGGGCTGAGGAGGCAGTTCGGGCGGGAGCGGAAAGAAATGAGAAGAATTTTGCTTCTAGGAATGCCGCACTAGTTTCTATTGATCCAAAAAATGGGGACATCTTGGCAATGGTGGGATCAAGAGATTATTTCGATACCGCCAATGATGGCAATGTCAATGTGACGACAAGGCTCAGACAGCCAGGGTCGTCTTTTAAGCCTTTTGTTTATGCTTTGGCCTTCACTAAAGGCTACAATCCCAGCACTATGCTTTATGATGTTAAAACCAACTTTAAGGTTAATGATAAAGATTACATCCCTCAAAATTTTAACGGGTCTTTCAACGGTCCGGTTAGTATGAGACAAGCCTTGGCTTGCTCGCTCAACATTCCCGCGGTCAAAACTCTTTATCTAGTAGGTGTTCCTGACGCAGTTGACTTTGCCAATTCGTTGGGGATAAGCACTCTTACTGATACAAAAAATTACGGATTAGCCCTGGTGCTAGGAGGGGGAGGTGTAACGCTTCTTGAAGAAACTGCAGCCTACGGGGTTTTTGCCAATGACGGAATCAGACAAGATCCTCAATCGGTACTAAAAATTGAGGATGCCAATGGAAAAATAATTTATCAAAAACCAGAAAGCAAAGGGAAAAAAGTGATGTCAGAAGAGGTGGCAAGGCAGATAAACAGCGTACTTTCTGACAATGGAGCAAGATCGAAAGTTTTTGGGAGTCATAGCGCTCTCTACATCGATGGCTTCGATGTAGCTGCTAAATCAGGAACTACTCAGGAATTTAAAGATGGATGGACGGTAGGTTACACTCCTACCATTGTGACCGGAGTCTGGACGGGAAACAACGACAACAGTTCCACTCGGGCGGGAGAGGGAGTTTATGTCGCCGCACCTATCTGGAACGAATATATGCGAAAAGTTTTGGCCAACTCTCTTAAAGAAAAATTTATTGCTCCCATGGAATCTAAATTACCAGACAAAACGATGCTTAACGGAAAATTAGGAGACAAAATTGAGGTTCGAATCGATAAAAAAACCGGACTCCTGGCCGAAGATGACTGTCCTGACAAGTACACCAAGAAAAAAACCTTCATCGATGCCCACTCCATTCTTTATTATGTTGACAAAAGCGATCCCCTTGGGCCAATTCCGGATAAACCGCAAAACGATCCGATGTTTAAATATTGGGAGGACGGAGTGCAAAATTGGAACCAAGGCAGTGGAGATAAAAAGGATAAAAAAGACAGTTCCAATGGTCCACCCCCAACCGAAAAAGCTTGCAGTCGAGGTGGAGGGAATTGATCCATTTTGATTAAAGCTTATAAAAAGTTTTAAAATCAAAAGAAAAAAGAGCTCACAGCTAAATGGTGGGCTCTTTTGTTGGTTGGGAGGCTCCGGTTCGTAACGAACCAGATTGAAGGAGTAAAAGAAAATCGGTTGTTGTTTTACGGTTTTCTCCTGCGATACTGACCGCCTTTGCTTTTTGCGTTAACCTCCTTGGGTTATATTTTTTGTTTGATGTTTTTCTTAAGGTGCTTTGGACCCTCTGAGAAGGCCTCTTGTGTGAGAAAAGAACTTTCGTTCCTCTAGTCCCTCTTTCAGAGGCCGACTCGAGGGCAGGAGGTGTGGAACTAATAAGTTTATTTTAGTTAGAATTTTAGGGATGTCAAAAAACACATTGTTGCTATTATGCCTAAAATTTCATTTTAGTACAAGAATAAAATCTAAAATTTGCACGAAACAGGAGCTCCAAACAAGCAGGACTATCGTCCTTGGGCGGAGCCCTGTACCGTACAGGGCGGAGAGGGGGAGATTCGAACTCCCGGTGCCTTGCGACACACCTGATTTCAAGTCAGGCGCACTCGACCACTATGCGACCTCTCCAATACTAGTTTATCAAGTTTATCAAGTTATAAAGTTTGTCAAGTAAAATTTCTTGATGAGCTTTATAACTTGATAAACTAATTTTGATAAACTTGATGAACTAGTTTTATTACACAACAAATAAATCAATAGGCAAAGAGTTATAATAAAACCTGTAAATTGGTTACAGGTTTTTAAAACTTTAATTTAGAGGTTTTTTTAGAAATTGTTTGACTCTTTCTTCGTTTTCGGGGAGTAGTTTAGCATATAAAAATATATTGGTGTTTTTCTCAAATTCTTTACCTACTGAATATCGGAAGGAGTAGATTTTTTCTCTTGAAACTTCTGTTAAAAAAGCCAAATAATCAATATCAAGGAAATCTTGGAAAACAGTTTTTTCAGTGTAGAGACCTTTTGCGATTTCTTTCGCTTTGCGATCCATGAGCTTTTGCACTACCCTGGTCATTATTTTACGATTGAGTTCTCTTTTATTGTTTTTATCTTTTACGATTGCTTGGAATTTTTTCATTTTATCAAAGACAAGCAACACTATTATCACTCCAATAATTATTAAAACGACACCAAGATTGATCGGGGTAACAGCAATATTTGCCAGTGGTGAAAAAATAGATCCAATGAACATTTTGACCTCCTTTTTTAAAAGAACTTTTTTGTTTTTTAGCTTAGTTATTCGGTTTGGTCCAGATTTTAGGTCTTTTGGAAAAAGTTACTTGTCCTTTTTGGAGTTTTGCTTGGGTGGTTTTGAAAAATAGCTGACCACCTTTTTTCTGGTTGATCCAGTAGAGAAGTTTTTGGGTGGCTGAGGTGGAAAGTTCTTCAGTGGGGCTTAGTTTTTTAATAATTTGCCTTAAGAGACTTTTTTGGAGATAAGGATCAATTTTTGTGAAAGTTTTAATAGAAAGAATGAATTGATCTTGATCGTTTTTTGTATATTTTTTGACCAGTTTTTCAACCTCTTTTTGGAGCCATCGTTGGTGTTCCTGGGCGGTTTTTGAAAGGTTGAAAAGATGATTTTCGATTTGGGGATCAAAGTTTTTTTCTAAGTAGGGAAGAAGCTTAAAGCGGATTTTGCTACGGGTATTCTTTTTGGAATAGTTTAATTTGTCGTTGTAATAAGGAAAATTAGTTTCTTTCATCAAAGTTTCAATGTCTTTTTTATCAACTGCCAGAAGCGGTCGAATAATTTTTCCTCTTTTAGTTGCCATTCCTTTAAGACCTGTGAGGGAACACCCCCGTAAGAGGTGTAGGAGGATAGATTCGGCTAAATCCTTTTTGTGGTGGGCTATTGCAATGAAATCAGCTGGTATTTTTTTGCGATATTCTTCGAGTAACCGATATCTTTCTTCTCGCATCCAATTTTCGAGATTTGTTTTTTTCTTTTGAGAAAGAGCTTTTAGGACTACGCACTCGACCCCGGCTTTTTCTCCAATTTTAATTGCAATCTTTTTATAAAGTTGATCTTCTTTAAGTAAGTGGTGATCAATGTGAACAGGAAAAAGCTCAAAACCGAATTTCTTTTTTAGCTCAAGAAAACTTGCTAATAAAAAAACTGAATCCTGCCCTCCAGAAAGAGCAATAACAATTTTTCCGTTTTTGATTTTGGGGATATCGTTCAAGGACTCAATGATTTCCCCGCTTGTTTTGCGCCAAAGTTTGCCTTTGAAAAACATAATTCTTGTGTAATATTAATTTATTAGTTATTAGATTGTAAGAGAGAATAAAAAATGTCAAGATTAACGTAGACTAAAAAATTATGAAAATTAAATTCGGAGAAACAATTCGATTGGAAAAAGAGGGTGTGTTTCTGCTTTCCTTGCCTCTTATCACGATTGCTTATGCTCTTATGCGACCCATCAACCCTTTTGAAATTGTTGTTGGTTCCTTCGTTTTGTTTGTGATAGTCCCCTTTTTGGTTACTCGTTTTATCCTTATAGAAAATATTCGATTCATGGGGTTCAGAAAAGGGAAAATTATTCCAGGAATTTCCGGGATAATTTTGAGTTGGCTGATTGCATATCCTTTTTTGAACCTGCTTTCTACTCAACCTGAGTTTCAGAAACTTTATCCGCCCTTTGCCCCGATGAGGGAAAACATCTCAAATCTTATAGCACTGGAATTTTTAATAATGCTTCCCGCTTTTTTTGCGGTGCAAACTTTTCTTTTTGGATACGCTCTTGGGGGAATTGGTAGAATGTTGGGGAGAAGCAAATCAATTTTTGTTTTAAGTTTTCTCTGCGTACCTCTTTTTTATCTTGGCAGGCCAATGGTAGAAATTATTTTAGCTTCTTTTACTGCAGTGTTGGCTTCCTGGATTTGTTATAGGAGCAATTCTGTTCTTTATCCCATT
The DNA here is from genome assembly GCA_021779915.1 of bacterium. Classification (GTDB taxonomy): domain Bacteria; phylum Patescibacteriota; class Minisyncoccia; order CAIUEV01; family CAIUEV01; genus JAJXZR01. Next base: position 28,315 of record JAJXZR010000046.1, on the reverse strand, counting down.
ATTTTTGGGTGGGGGTTGTCTTTTATTCTTGACGCGCTGGTTGTTTATAATATTTTGATTGCCAACTAGCACTATTCGTCCAGCCCTTCAAACCCTTCCAAATTATTTTCCAAATTGGAAAACCGAACCATCTTTTCGTCAAAATAAAGAGGAACTTTTCCCAGTGGTCCATTCCTGTGCTTAGCAACGATAATGTCAGCGATATTTTTCTTTTCCGTATCCTTTTTCTCTCGATCTTCTCGATAGATAAAGAGAACGACGTCTGCGTCTTGTTCAATTGAGCCGGATTCTCTGAGGTCGGAAAGTTTAGGAATTTGAGGTGACCTAGCTTCCACCGCTCGGGAAAGTTGAGAAAGGGCAAGAACGGGAATGTTGAGTTCTCGAGCAAGACCCTTGAGGGAACGAGAAATTTCGGCGATTTCTTGAACTCGACTTTCGGCCTTTCTTCCTTCCATCAGTTGCAAATAGTCTACAACAATTAACTTGATATCATGTTCCATCTGAAGCCTTCTTGCCAGAGTACGCATCTCCATTATGTTAGCGGTTCCTGAATCATCAATAAAAATTGGTGCGTCAGAAAGAATCCCGAAAGACTCGCCTAATCTTTGAAAATCATTGTATTCTCCTTCATCTTCTAACTTTCCAGTGCGTAGTTTCCAAAGATCCACTTCGGCTTGAGCGGACAAAAGACGGTCGACCAACTGATCCTTGCTCATTTCTAGTGAAAACATAGCTACTGCCATTTTTTCTTTGACAGCGGCGTTTCGGAGAATGTCCAGTGCCAGAGTAGTTTTTCCTAAACTGGGCCTAGCTGCAAGGATAACCAGATCCGATTTTTGTAATCCACCGAGAATATTGTCCAATCCTTTGTATCCAGTTGGAACGCCACGCAACAGGTGGGAATTTTTATGGATATTTTCAATTCGTTCAAAAGCTTCTCCTAATATTTCTCTGATGGGGACAAACTCTTGGCGCATATGTTTCTGGGAAACCGCGTACAATTTTTGTTCGGCAGTATCAAGTAGCTTCTCAATATCTTCACTTTCTCCTTGGCCGATCTCCCCGATTTCAGCAGCAGCTCTAATTAATCTGCGAAGGGTAGCTTTTTTTTGGACAGTTTTAGCATAAAAAGCGACGTTGGAAGAAGAAGCCACCCCCCCAACCAGTTCTGCTAGATAGGCTGATCCTCCGATGCTTTCCAGTTGTTTTTGATCGGTCAGAATGTTGGAAACATTAAGAGCGTCAATAGGCTCTTGTTTTTCGTATAAATGAAGCATCGCCTCGAAAATTTTACCGTGCGCATCACGATAAAAGTCTTCCGAAGAAAGAAAATCTGCCACCTTAACAATGGCATTTTCATCAATCATCAAAGCCCCTAAAACGGCTCTTTCAGCTTCCAAATTTTGAGGAGGTAAACGAAGATCGGGCATAAGACAATGAAAAATTAAAAATGCAAAATGCAAAATTTTGGAGTCTCCTATGGTGACATTTAATTAAAATGTGAGCGAAGCTCACTCCAAAACTTTCAACTTTATAACTCTTATAACGTTGTTCCAAGGAATAACAACAAAAAATTAAGGACTTTTTTTATGGTTTGGTCATTTATCTTAGAAGAAGAATTGAGTTTTGCAAAGATGGTCTTCAGATCCCCTTTCTCTCTGATGGTTTGAAGAGCTTCTCGTTCTTGTGGTTTTATTCTAATAACTCCTTCGGGAAACTGAAGGTGATATTTTTCAGGAAGAATTTTTAAAAATTCCAAGGAAATGCGCTGTTTCAGAAACGGATGTTGTTTGATTTTTCGAGACAAACAATCCTTGCAAAGAAAGCCTTGTTCTCCGGAAGCAATAAAATAGCATTCTTCTTGAAATTCTTTCTGACATTCAATACATCTTTTCCAATCCGGACAGAGTCCCTCTGAATCAAGCGCATTAGTTAAAAAATAAGCGAAATTAATGTTTTTTTGCGTTTCATTATCCCAATCCTTACAAGAAAGAACTTCTTGTAAGGTTAGAAAAAGCCGAATATTAGGCACGGCCAAAGGAAGGAAATGTTTAACAACAAAAACGTAGAAATAAAACTGACAAAAATTTTCATAAGAAGTTCGAATATGGGAAAAATAGGAAATAGGCGTAAAATTCAATAATTTCGAGGAAAAATTTTGTTTTTCATGCAAAATAAGATTAGCTTCCACTAAAGCAGGGGGGTCGCTCCAGGCGGAAAGTTTTGCTCCGCTTTTCCAAATCCCGTTTCCCAAAACCCAGATCAATCCATTGTCTCTGGTCAAGAGAAGAAGATACCCCTCGTCGTGGTATCCCGGATTTTTTTCTAAGACAAAAGATTGGGTCTTAAGTTCAAGCATAAGGAAACTATTATTTATTTGAATTATGCATTGCGAATAATTATTTGGTCAACATAATTTAAAGTTAAAAGTTATAAGTTCAAAATTAAGGAGTCGCCGAAGGTGACAGTTAATTGATTGTCGTCAGAGACGACTCATTAATTTTGCACTTTACACTTTTAATTTTAAATTGTTATATATTTGACAAAATAATTCTCTAGATGTTTAAAGGCTTAATTACTTAGGAAGATCTTTAAAAGTGCTTATTATAAGCATATTTAAAGGGATTCTTAAGTTTACTCATTAAACTCCGATGAAATCGATAGAAAATTTTATTACTGGAGAAAAAAGATTTCGCAAAAACATCAAGTCTCTTATTAGCTTTCTGCCCGATCATTATCGTAAAAGTTATGAAACATATCCATTATCGTTAATAAATTATTCTTCCTATTTATCCAATTTATTCCAAAAAAATTTTTTATCCAGCACCTCTTCCTCTCTCAAAGTCCCGTCTACCGACGGGACTTTTTCTTTTCCCCGAAGAACAAAAGAAATTTCAGATTCCAATAGCCAACAAAAAATATTTTGGTATTGGAATGTTGGCGATACCCCATCCAGGCTTAGAGAAGGACTAGTGAAGCTTTTTCAACGATATCAAAGCCAAGTATTTCTGTATCTGTTTTTTTCTCCTTCTTCTTTCAATTATTCCTTGGCATCCAAGTCAGATTTTTATGCCATAAGAAAAAATAATTATTTTATGACGACCAGAGAATTCGTAAAAACAAAACAGATAATGCTAAAAAGAAGAGAAGTTTTACCCCAAACCAGTTCTTTCCTTAGTAAAAAAGAAGAGGCTCTTTTTCTAGTTCTTTGGCGATTTCGTTTTGGGTTTTTGGGGCTCGAAGAAATTTCTTCTTATCTTTATGGAAATCGTCTTAGAAGGAGCATTCGTTCCAGTGAAGTTCTATTGTGGACTCTTAAAAATAAGCTTGAAAAATTGTATTTTGAAACAAAACCAATCGAACACTATCGATATTTGGGGTACAAACTGCGCGAGGGGGTTGTTAAAAAAATTCAATCGGATTCTGATCGCATTGCTCCTTTTGTATCAAACACTCCAAAAGCGATTAAGGTTATAAAAAGAGGCAATATTTGAGGAGAAAACAGAGGCGTTTCAAAAAAAGCGTGTAAAGAGAACCATAATACCGAAAGAGAAATAGCCGTTTTAAGAAAATTTTGATGAGAAAAGCAATTATTTTGAAAGAGGGGAAAAAGACTCGGCAGAACAATTATGATCCAGATAGAAAGACCAACAAGACCCTCTTCACTAGCAATGTCGAGATAGGTATTGTGAGCGTAGATTGGCTCTCGAAGCTTCGATTCTGGTCTTACGGCAAAAGCGTAATTTCCCAGGCCAACTCCTAGGATAGGATTTTTACTGATGACTTCAAAAGAGTCATTCCAAATTTCCAATCTTCCCAAATTTGAACCTTCCGAAACATCCAAAATGGAAACAAACCTTTCTCGCAAAGGGGCAATGAAAAGAGCGGAAAAAATAAAAATAAATCCCACTAGAGCTCCCTTGAAGGCGTAAGAACGGAATTTAGAAAGTTTGGGAAGTTTTAAAAAAAGCCAAAGCAAAACCCCTGCAAGTCCGACATAGCTTCCTCGAGAGAAAGTTAAAAGTAAAGTTAGAAGAGAAACTCCCGGTATCAACCAAAAGAATTTTGAACTTTTTCTTCGAACAATTAAAGCGACTTGAATTGGCAAGCTCATTCCCAAATAAAAAGCCAGCATATGAGGGTCGGGAAAGGTCGAAATCGCTCGCAGTAAATCTCCCGATCCAGTTCCCACAAACCAACTGGGATTACTCACGATCGCTTCTCCAGCGTTAGAACCGTAGAGAATGGGAGCAATAATTTTTCCCCAAAACTTGAAGAAGACTTCCCTTCCTAAAACAAATTGGGATGCAAATTGAGTTAGTCCGATTAAAGCAACCAGAAAAGCGCTCCATGACCAAAATGAAAATAATTTTTCCCACTGGTTAAATTTTTTAAGAAAAGTCAAGAGAAGAAAATAAATAGGAAAAATAGAAAGATAAACTAGTATTTTGCGTAAAAATCTTTCTTGATCCACTGCAACGATGCTTCCAAAGACGCTCCAAGCCAGGAAAAGGAGGATAAAAATTGTTGTATTAGAAAGACAAAACCAAGATATTTTTTTATAAAGTACATAGAAAAAGGCAATAGAGGCTAAAAATAAGATTACCACTCGTCCTGAAGCCAAATCAAAATCACTGCTCGGATTTAGGGCTGGCTGAAAAGGTAATATAGCGGGGAGAAAAATCAGGATAGGAATCATGAATTTCCAGGTTAGCAAAGTGGAAGTTATTAGCAATATTCCCAGAAGGAAAAGCAAGGGGGAATAAACGATTCCTAAAATTCCTAAAACAAAAGCAAAAAGCCATATCAAGAGGAGGAATATTTCTGAGGAATCCCAAGGTTTTTTGAGAGATTGAATTATTAGCATGAATCTAATATTGAAGATCAGTTAAATTTGAGAAAATTTAATTGGAAAAATCAGTTTCGGGAAACACTTTTTAAAACTATGATTTTCTTGTAGGAAATCCCCTAGTTTTAAAAAGTGTTTCCCGAAACTGATTTTTCCAATTAGATCCCAGCTTTTTGAATTTTTTCAGTGATTTTTTGTCTTAGGACTTCTATCAAGTATTCTTTAGTGGCAATTTTTTGTTCTTGTGGAAGAGTGGAAGTAAGAACAGAAGCTGCTTTTTCTATTCCATTTTCAATCCGACCCTGATTGTCTCCCGCCAAAGCAAGGATATTTTCTGCTACCTGATAAATGTTAGTTTCATAGACCGAATTGCTTTCCATGTCTAATTCTTGAGCGGGATTGTCAATTATTGTTTTTAAACTTTCAATACTTTTCCCGAGATTATTTGTAATGCTGGAAGGAACTTCCGCTTCATTAAAACTCTCTCCAAAAGACCTTATTTCTGGTTTTTCTGGAGTACCTTCTGTTTCAAAGGCAGTTTTTTCCTGTTGTGGGGAGTTCATTTCAGGATAAATTTCTTTATTTTCTGACAGTTTTTCAATCTTTTGAGGATTTTCCGTTTCCTGCTTCTCTATATTTTCAAAATTAGTTTCTATTTTTTCGGTATTTAGTTGGTTTTCCATTGTTTAAGATAATTTTCTTAATTTATCGATTAATTGGAGAGGATCGTTGATATTTTCAGTAATGATTTTCTTAGCCTCATACTGGTTGTATTTTATTGATTTAACAATTTTTTCTTGTTCGACATTACTCAATTCAAGACCGTTTAGCATCTTAAACTTATAAACTAAATTATCTCGATAATACTGGTTAACTCCAGAGGCTTCATTGATTTTGTTTGCCAGATTTTCACGATCATGCTCGTAAAGATACATAAGACAATTTAAAGTTAAAAATGCAAAATTAAAAATTTTGGTGTCGCCATAGGCGACAACCGATTGAATATGGGCGTAGTCCATTCCATAATTTTGAACTTTGCATTTTAAATTTTAAATTGTTATCCAGTAATCTTTTTGAACTCCTCCTCGTCAATGACCTTAATTCCCAGTTTCTTAGCTTTCTCTAATTTACTTCCCGGGTCTTTGCCTAGAACCAGGTAACCGGTGTTTTTACTGATACTGGAGGAAACCTCTCCACCTAGATTTCTGACTATTTCCTTGGCTTGATCCCTCGATAAAGTTTCTAAGCTTCCGGTAAAGACAAAGGATGTTTTTGCGATTGACGAGGCAGTGTTGTTTATAGCCTCTCCCAAATCGATGCGGACTCCTAGTTTAGAAAGTTTATTTATTTCCTCTAGTCGGTTTTTATCGTTGAAATATTCATGAAGGCTTTGGGAAGCTTTCTCGCCCACTCCTTTGATTCCTTGCCAATCAGAAATTGTTTTTTCTTTAACCAAAAGAGTTAATTTATAAGGAGAGACAACTTTTTTATCCATAAAATCCTCTTTAATGAACTTCGCAATCAAGAAGGCGGTTTCTTCTCCAATATAACGGATTCCCAGTGCATTAATAAACTTTTCGATTTTAATAAATTTGCTTTTTTCGATAGCATCCAAAAGATTCCTAACGGAAAGTTCGGCGAACCGGGGTAAAGGAAGAAGATCTCCTTCCTTGATTTGGAAAATATCAGAAATGTCGCCGATTAGGTCGTTTTCCATTAGTTGCTCGATTATTTTATCCCCCATTCCTTCAATATCGAAACCTTTTTTAGAAGCAAAATAAATCAACTTTTCTCTTTCCTTGGCAAAACATTTTTTGTTAGAACAATACAAGGCCGCCTCTTCTTTTTCTTTTGCGAGTTTTCTTTTTTCCACCTTGGAACCACAGACAGGACAAATAGAGGGCATTCTGAAGCTTCTTTCCGAACCGTTTCTTAAGTTTTTGATGACCTCGACAATTTCTGGGATAATATCTCCAGCTTTTCTCAGGACAACAGTATCGCCGATTTTTAAATCCAATCTTTTAATTTCATCTTCATTGTGAAGGCTCGCCCGACTGACTACTGAACCGGCTATATTGATTGGTTCCAGAACAGCTACCGGGGTGAGAGCCCCTGTCCTTCCCACTTGAACATGAATTTCTTTTAAAATTGTGGTGGCAGTTTCTGCTGGAAATTTGTAGGCAACGGCATAACGAGGGGACTTGCCGGTGAATCCGAGATTGGCCTGATATTCTGGTGAATTAACTTTCACTACCATCCCATCTATTCCGTATTCGAATTTGTTTTTATTTTTGCCAAACTCTTCATAATATTTTTGAATTTCCGAAAGATTGTTGCAATGGCGATAATTTTTATTGACTTTAAACCCCAGCCGTTCCAAAATTTCTAACTTTTCAATCTGGCTTTTAATTGTGAAAGGGAAAAAACCCTCAGAAATCGGGTGTATTTCATAAATAAAGCTGTCCAAATTTCTTTTAAGAACAATGGAAGGATCAAGCTGACGAATGGATCCGGCGGCAGCATTTCTGGCATTTGCAAAAAGTGGCTCGCCGTTCTCTTTTCTTTCTTTGTTGATTCTCTCGAGTTCTTGAGAGGATAACCAGCATTCACCCTCTACAACTACATCCACTTTTTGAGATAAAACGAGAGGAATACTTTTAATAGTTTTAATATTTTGAGTAACATTTTCCCCAACCCTGCCATCTCCTCTGGTAGCTCCCATCGCCAACTCTCCTTTCCGATAGGTTAGAACTATGTGCAACCCGTCTATTTTGATTTCGCAAACATAGTCGAATTTTGATTTCGAAAGCAATTTTTTTTCCAAAATACGATCATTTTTATCTTCCCAATTTTTTAGTTCCTCTGGACTAAAAACATCATCCAAACTCCATTGCCGAAATAAGTGAATGGTTTTTTCAAATTTTTCCAGTGGTTTTCCGGCGACCCTGTCTATTTTGGAACGGACAAGTTTAAATTCGGGATATTTTTCTTCTAACACGGACAATTCGTGGCGAAGCGAAGTGTAAGTTTCGTCGGTTATTTCGGGGTCGTTATAGACGTGGTATTTTTCCCGCAATCTTTCAATTTCAAGGCGAAGCTTATTTATACGATCGCCGATTTTTTCCTTATTTTTCGCCATAGAGGGTTTGATTGTGCTTGCTTTTGATTAAAATATTTATCAAAATCCTTTCTGTTTGGAGAAATAATTTTAACTTCTACCCCTTTTTTCTTTCCAAGATAGCTGTCAATGAATATTTTGCTGTTTTTTTCTGTTTTTCCAGAAAGGATTGCTTCTGAAATCGGCTCTTCTATCTTCTGCTGAATCATTCTTCGAAGCAATCTCACCCCTTCTTTGTTGTCTACGCTTTTTTTGGCAAGATCTTTTATTAATTTTTCTCCTACAAAAAGCCCGATTGATTTTTTCTCGCTTATTCTTTTTTTAAGTTTCTCAATTTCGATTCGAGCGATACTTTCAAGGGAATCCTCAGAGAGAGGTTTAAAATAAATAATATCAGTCAGTCGATTAAGAAGTTCGGGACGTAAAAATTCTTCCAGTCTTTTTCTAATTCGAGAAGCTTTGTCTTTTGAAATACTCTTAAATTCTTCCTTGGAGTTTCCAAAACCCATAACTTCCTTGAGAAATTCATCATTTCCCAGATTGGAAGTAAAAATAATAAGCGTATTTTTGAAATTGATTTTTCTACCAAGATTGTCAGTCAGCATCCCATCTTCCAACACTTGAAGCAGGATGTTGAAAACTTCTGGGTGCGCTTTTTCAATTTCATCAAAAAGAATCAAACTGTAAGGGTTTTTCCTTACTTTGTCAGAAAAATAGTTTTTTTCTCCATAACCTACGTATCCGGGAGGAGAACCTACCAGTCTCGCCACCGTATGTTTTTCAGAAAACTCGCTCATATCAATTCGAAGGAGAGCTTCTGGTCGCAAAAATAGCTCCTTAGCTAAGGTTTTAGCAAGATAGGTTTTTCCTACTCCCGTAGGGCCTACCAAAAGCAAGGCGGTAGCAGGTCTTTCCGGATCGGAAATTCCCGAAAGAGTCCTTTTTAGATTGAAACTGATTTTTTTTAAGGCTTCGTCTTGGCCTTTTATACTTTCTTGCAAGGTGCTTTCCATTTTTGCCAGACGTTCCCCGATTGTTTCCAGAATAAGCTCAGAAGGAATGTCAATTTTAAGAGAGAGTACCTCGGCTACATCCATTTCAGAAACTACCGGAATAAGTTCTCTCTCTGCAAGTACTTTTTTGTTAATTTCTAAAATATTTTTTTCCAGTAATTTTTCTTCTTCCAGAATTGACGAGGCAACGATAAAATTGTTATTTTTTACCATTTTCTCCTTAAGCAGGCTTAATTTTTCCTTTTGAGAAAGCAATTTTTGGAAATCTCTCGAAGCGCCTTTTTGATGTTCATCCTGAACAACATAAGCGGCGGTTTCATCGAGAAGATCTAGCGCCTTATCTGGAAAATAGCGATCGGTCATAAATTTGTTGGAAAGCTCAACGACTTTTTTGATGGCTCCGTCAGCAATTTTAACCCGATGGTATTCTTCGAAAAACGGTTTAAGCCCCATTAGGATTTTTTCGGTATCTTCCAGGCTTTCTTCTTTTACCCAAACAGGCTGGAAGCGACGTTCCAGAGCGCCATCTTTTTCGATATATTTGTGATACTCTTCGATAGTAGTGGCTCCGATGCAGTGGATTCGACCACGAGCCAGGATAGGTTTTAGAATATTGGCGGCATCAAGACTGCCCTGTGCGCTTCCTGCACCGATAATATTGTGCAATTCATCAATAAACAAAATTATTGAGGAATCATTTTCAGCTTCTTCTAATACTCTTTTGAAGCGATCTTCAAATTCTCCGCGAAAAGAAGTTCCAGCTACCATTAATCCAAGATCCAGACTCATAATTCTTTTTCCTAACAATGATTCGGGAACATTTCTGTCGATAATTCTTTGGGATAATCCGCTTACAATAGCCGTCTTTCCCACTCCAGGATCTCCAACTAAAACCGGATTATTCTTGTTTTTTCGCATCAGTATTCTGACAAGACCGTCTATTTCTTTGTCTCTCCCTACAACGGGATCATTTTTTCCTTCCAGATTCTCTTGGTTTAGATCTCTGGAAAAATAATCTAAAAACTTTGTAACCGTTTTTTTTCCTGAATTAACCAATCCGAAAGACGGTCTCATCAATTGTCTATTTGTTTTTTCCGGATCAAATTCTCCTTTGCCTTTCTTGTCGATTATGGATTGAACAAGATCATTGATATCACTCATGACATCATAGATAAAATCTTGCCGGTCGTTTTGCTGAGTTTTTAAATTGGAACCGTCGGCTATTTTTTTCTTCGCCTTTTTCTTTTGGTCAGGGATAATAATCAAAGGGTCAGAAGCTAGATCGGTTGATTTGCTTAGAATTTTGTTAAGTTGGTTAAGAATATTGCGAGAATCAATGCTGTTTTTTTGGAGAACGGCGAGGGTCTTTTTATCATCGCTTTCAACTATAGCGTAAAGCAAATGCTCAGTTCCTACGTAGGGAAATTGAAAAGCTTGTGCCACTTTCAATGATTGAAGCAATACTGTTTTTAATTCTCTTGAGAAAGGAAGATTTTTTATTTTTTGGGTATGTGTTTTTTTTGTTGATTCTTTAATTAGAGGAATTAAACTAGCTCCCACACTTCCTTTCTCTTGAGCCAGAGCAAGAAAAGCATCAACAATTTCTACTTGTTTTTTGTTTCTGCACATAGCTATTTTTTCGGCTTTTATAAGAACATTCTTGGTGTGAACAGTAAAATAACGAGAAATTATATTTTTCATTTTTGAGTAATAAAAAATTATCGGTCTAAAGGTTTAATTCCGCCCTTATTTATAGCTCCAAAGAATAATGATGACAACAATGATGAGTTTAGAAAGTTATGAAAAATATAAAACAAAACCCATTACTTTCTAAACTTTCCAAACTTTTTACTTTCCAAACTAATTTTCAAAGTTGCAATAATAAAAAAAGAGGCTAGTTTAGTTTGATGGTGTATTTAAAGCCAAGTGTCCATTATTAAACTTTTTTATCAAATGCTCAGCAAAGAAGAACAGTTGTCCCAGTTATTGAAAAATCATAGCGAGAAGATTCTAGTCACCAAAAATGAAATTAACGGCGATCTTTTTGGCAGTCTTTTGGCGTGGGGAATGTTTGTCGGAAAGTATACAGGGAAAGATTTTCCTGCTCTTTATATTCCGCGCTACAACGACCTGAAGAAAATTTACAGCTTCCTTCCGGAGTATTCCCCGGTTATTTCAGACTTAAGCGGTGTGAGGGATTTTATACTTTCTTTCAATACAAAGGAAAATAATATTGAAAATGTCCGGTGGGAAAAACATAATGACCATTTGGATATTTTTATTACTCCGGAAAAAGGCAGTGTCAATCCCAAGGATTTTTCCTTTATTCCTGCTAAGTTTAATTACGACATGATTATGACGTTGGGAGTTTCTGATTTCAGCGATCTTGGTGAAGCTTATAATCAAAATAGCGATTTGTTTTTTGAACTTCCGATAGCTAACATTGACAATAATCCCGGTAACGACAACTATGGCCAGCTTAACATCATCAATCCAATGCCCAGCTCAATTGCAGAATTCTCTGTTGATATAATGATGAGTTTGGATGAAACTTTGGTGCGTGATGAAATTGCCAAATGTCTGTTAACAGCCTTAGTAGAAGCGACGGATAATTTAAAAAGTTCCAAAGTGACACCGCACACTTTTGACGTAGCGGCGCTCCTAATGGAAAGAGGGGGAAATCACCAGGAAATTTTGACTGCGCTTTACGACACTGAATCCCTTGGTTCTCTTAAATTGTGGGGGGAGCTTTTAAAGAAACTCAAGGAGAGAGACCGGCTGGTTTGGTCTTATCTTTCAAAGGAAGAACTAATGGGATTTGAGATGCCCGACGTGATGCTTAGAAGATTTTTTATTAGACTCAAAAATTATATTTCTCTTTCCAATAAAAAACTGGTAGTTTTGTGGGAGGGAAAGGAGAGGTTGAATCTACTGGTTTATAAAATAAACAAAGAACTGGAAGAAGATAAAAAAATCATTGAAAAAACAGGAGGGGAGCTAGTAAACAACGAAATTCTGAGTTTTACTATGCTAAAGGAAGAAGGAAACACTTTCGAAGAGGCGGTGGGAAAGATTGAAGAGATAATCTAGTTAGAATGACGAATGTCAAATGACGAATGACGAATGACGAATTTTGGTGTCGCCGAAGGCGACTTCTAATCTATTGTCGCCTTCGGCGACACATTAATTTGTCATTGGAAATTCGACATTCGTCATTTTATCACCATGTCTTCTAAAATCACCCTTAAATCTCCTAAAGAAATTGAAATTTTGAAGGAAGGCGGTTTGATTCTTGCCAGCATTCTTGAAAAACTTAGAACCATGCTTGTCCCAGGAGCCAAGGGAGAAGATTTGGATAGAAAAGCTAAAGAGATGGCAAAAAAATATCATGCTTATTGTTCCTTTTATCAATACGAAGGATTTCCCGCCCACATTTGCATGTCAAAAAACGATGAAATAGTTCACGGAATTCCTTTTGAAAAAAAAATAAATGAAGGTGACATAGTGGGAATTGATGCAGGAATAAAATATAAAGGGCTTTTTACCGATTCGGCGTTTACCCACTTTGTTCCCTATAAAAATGAATTTGAGGCGATAGAGCGACAAAAAGAGATTGACAAAAAAAACAGGCTTATTGAAACGACTTTTCTGGCTCTCAAAAAAACCTTGAATGAATGCCGAGCTGGATCAAGAATCGGAGATATTGGCTTTATAGTTGAGTCCTTGGCAAAATCAAGAGGGTATTCAGTTGTAAAATGTTTAGTAGGCCATGGAGTGGGACATGCTGTTCATGAAGATCCTATGGTACCAAACTATGGGAAAAGGGGAGAGGGAATGCGACTCAATCCTGGAATGGTTATCGCTATTGAGCCGATGCTGAATGTTGGATCAGAAGAAGCAATCTTGGATTCTCGGGATCAATGGACTTTTCGAACGTCCGATGGCTCTCTAAGTGCCCATTTTGAATGGACAGTGGCAATTACTGAAAAAGAACCGATTATTCTGACCCCTCTGGATTGGGTATAGATAGAATTTTTGAATTTTCCCACCTGAGGCGACAAATAAAAACCACATTTCATCCCTGTAGAAGTTAACTAATTCGTTAAAATTAATAAGTCAGTCTCTTTCTCCCCTTTCGAAGGGGAAGTGCCCGTAAATTGATTTCCTCCCCTTTTTCAAGGGGAGGTGCCCGTAGGGCGGAGGGGTTTTAAACAACCACGTTCTAACCTCTCCGGCCTCCAGCCACCTCTCCTTAAAAAGGAGAGGAAGAAATAGGTTTTTTAAGAAAGTATCAACGAATTAGTTAACTTTTACAATCCCGGGTTAAGCCTGGGATGATGCGGGGCATATGATTTTATTTTCTTGAAAATTAAAATATGAATACCAAATTCCTAAAATATTTCTCCTTAAATAAAGGCGGAAAGAACATCTTAGTTCTTTTTTTCGCCGTAAAAATAATTCTGATTGCTTTTATCCTGACTTTCTATAATGTTCTTCCCTTTAGTTCCCGCGATTATGAAGTTAATAGCGACCATTTTCATGGACAGGAACAATCCAATATTGAACAAGGATTTTCTCCTTATGACGCACCCCAGTATCTGGATATTGCCTATTTTGGTTACAAGAAAATTGGGGAGATTGACTCAAAAAAGTTTGCCTTTTTCCCTTTATATCCCTTTCTAATAAGATTGGGGGCTCCTTTTTTTGGAAACGATTTTACTATAGCGGGAATTATTATCAGTTTGGTTGCCAGTCTTTTTGGAACGATCTTTTTTTATAAATTAGTACTTCTGGATGAAAGTGAAGATACGGCCTTTTTCTCTATAAAATATTTTTTGATTTATCCTACAGCCTTTTTCTTTTGCGCAGTCTACACTGAGAGCTTGTTCTTTTTTCTTTCTATTTTAACTTTCTACCTGCTTCGCAAGAAAAAGTGGTGGATGGCGGGAATAGCAGGTTTGTTGGGAGCTTTGACTAGACCCCCGGGAATATTGCTTTTTTTACCGTTTATTATTGAATTTGCTGTTTCTCTTCGCGGAAAAAAGTGGAAAGAATATTGGTTACAACCTCTGAAAAAGAAAATTTCTTTTTTGGCTGCTTTTTTAATTCCGCTAGGCACTTTGTCTTATTTTATTTATCTATATTTTTCTATAGGGAATTTTTTTGCTTATTTTGACGCACTTTCCTATTGGAGTCGTTCCAAGATAGGCTTGGGAAAATTATTTACCGTTCTTTATGATAAAATATCTAATTTCAATTCTTTGCCTTTACATAGTTTTTATTCTTCAAAGCTAGATTTGATTTTTGTTCTGGCTTTTCTTGTCTTGTTGATATTTTTTTACAAAAAGATCCGTTTTTCTTACTTTATTTATGGACTCTCGGTTGCTATTTTACCCCTTATGTCTGGCCAAACGATGTCCTTGATGCGTTACTTATCGGTTTCATTCCCGGTTTTTTTAATTCTCGGAATTGCCGGAGCCAAAAATCGCACCTTTGATACAGCACTTTCTCTGGTTTGGATAATGATGCTGGCCATTCTATCTTTAAAATTGTTTAATTGGTATTGGGTGGGGTAGGAAATCACTGTATAATTATGAGATAGTTAGAATATTTGTTTAAAGTTTGCTGATTATTTCTTGAAGATGTCTATTCCCAATTTTCAATTTACAACTTATAATTCCCAAACAATTTTCTAATTTTTTAAGTGTTTTAATTTTTTTGTCATTATATCATTGAAAATTGTTTGAAAATTAGAAATTAGAAATTGAAAATTAAATCAATGCTTCCTAAAGAAAATCGTTTATCAAAAGAGGCTTTTACGAAGATTTTTAAAACCGGTCGAAGAGTTCGGGGAGGTGTTTTGACTTTGGTGTATATTAAAACCCAATCGCAAGAAAAACCGAAATTGGGAATAGTTGTCAGTAAAAAAACGATTAAAACAGCGGTGGGGCGCAACAAAATCAAAAGGCAAATCAGAAATATTTTAATTCAAGAAATCCTGCCTGTTCTTAAATCGGGGTTGGAAGGAGTGATTATGGTTTATCCTGGAGCAGGAGAGAAAAAATTCGATGAACTGAGGGGGGAGATTAAGATGATATTTGATAAAATTTTATAATTTTGTAATTTTTAATTTTATAAATAAATCCCAATTTTTTAATTTTTAAACATTGAGATTTATTTAAAAATTAAAAAAATTATAAAATTAAAAATTCTATTTAGTTGCCAAGAGAAAAAATAGAGCCTATTCTCTTTGGGAAATCAAAACATATTATGGAAAAAGAAATTGTTGGTCTTGAAGGAGAAGTTTTAGAGCTTCTTCCCAATGCGACTTTTAAAGTAAAACTTGAGAACAACCACGAGGTTCTGGCTCACATTTCGGGAAGAATGCGGGTAAATTATATAAAACTTCTTCCGGGGGATCGTGTTTTGATTGAAATGAGCCCTTATGATTTGACAAAAGGGAGAATTACCCGCAGATTATAATTGGCTGAACTTGCGGTTTGTGATTTTTTGGTTTAGGAATGTATTGTTCCTAAATATTTTTTGTCTTTGAAAAAATTAGAGGAATAAGCACACCGGGGAAGACTCTTCGGATTTATTTGTTACCTAAACTAATGAAAGTTAAAGCTTCAGTAAAAACCAGGTGTCGAAACTGTAAGATCGTCAAAAGAAAGAGCCGTCTTTATGTAGTGTGCAAAAAGAATCCCCGTCATAAGCAAAGACAAGGGTAATATTAGTTCATAAAGTTCATAAAGTTCATAAAGTTCATAAAGTTCATAAAGTTCATAAAGTTCATCAAAAATACTACTTGATAAACTTGATAAACTTTATAACTTTATAAACTTATCTTATGCCAAGAATTGCTGGAGTAAATATTCCGGAAAATAAGAGAATTGAGATTTCCTTGACTTACATTTATGGAGTGGGCAAAACAACCAGCTCAAAGGTTTTGGAAAGAGTTGGGATTGACAAAAATCGAAGAGCAAAAGATTTGACTGCCGAAGAGATTAATACCCTAAAACTAGAGCTTGAAAAAAAGCGTATTGAAGGAGAATTAAGACATGATATTAGTTCTAATATCAAGAGATTGAAGGAAATAGGTTGCTATCGCGGTTCCAGACATTCCAAACATCTTCCTGCAAGAGGACAGCAGACTAAGACTAATTCAAGAACCGTAAGAGGAAATGCTAGAAAGACTATGACTAGTGGAAAGAGAAAGATGGAGAAAAAATAATCATACTAACTTATAAATTATAAGATTTTAACGATATGCCAGAAGAAATTAAACCAGAAGAAAAAGCAAAAGAAGAAATTGTTGTTGATATTGTCAAAGCAGAGGCTGAGAAAGTTAATGCTGAAATCAAAAAGCAAGAAGATGACTCGAAAGCTTCTCTTCAAACGGCAAGAACAACAAAATCTTCTAAAAGAAGACATGTACCTCGAGGTCAGGTTCATATTTTATGTACTTATAATAACACGGTTATCAATATGAGCGACCTGACTGGGAATGCCTTGGGGTGGTCAAGTTCCGGTTCAATCGGGTTTAGAGGAGCAAAAAAGTCTACTCCTTTTGCCGCTACGTTGGTAACCCAGAAAGTAATCGAAAAAACGGCTCGTTTTGGAGTGAAAGAAGTGGATGTTTTCGTCAAAGGAGTGGGAGGTGGAAGAGAGGCATCGGTGCGGGCTTTAATTGCTGCAGGAATCCAAGTCAACTCTATAAAAGACGTAACTCCGGTTCCCCACAACGGTTGCAGACCCAAGAAACCCAGGAGAGTGTAGATATAAAAATTTCCAATTTCTAATTTTCCCGCCCTAGGCGGGTCGCCTAAGGAGACAATTTTCAAATAATTTTCAATTACGAAACTTCCCAATTTAATAAACGACATTAGCCTCGTGTGTCATCCTTGCGAAAGCGAGGATCTAGGAGAATTATATTAGACTAAAAAATATTACTTTCTTGGATTCCCGTATTCGCGGAAATGACACGTGTTTCTTATTTAAAAATTAGAGAATTACAAAATTAAAAATTTTATTCCGATACAAAAAATTATCCCATAAACCCAATTATTACACTTAAAGCCTATTATTATGTCTTTGAAAAACGAGGTAAAAGAAGGAGTAATTTCTCAAGTCATTGGTCCAGTGGTGGATATTAAATTTAGTAGCGAAGGAGAACTTCCCGGAATATATAATGCCCTTACGCTGGATAATCAAGGAGAAAAACTTGTTATGGAAGTGCATCAACATCTGGGAGCTTCTCGTGTTAGAGCTGTTGCCATGGGTCCGACAGATGGATTAAAAAGAGGAGTTAAAGTTATAAATACAGGCGAACCAATTAAAGTTCCAGTAGGAAGAGGCACTTTGGGGAGAATGTTTGATGTTTTAGGTAATCCAATTGATGGAAAAGGGAAGCCGGATGTCTCGGAAGAATCTTCAATTCATCGTGATTCTCCAGAGTTCACTGAGCAGTCAACCGAAACTGAGATTTTTGAAACGGGAATTAAGGTAATTGACTTAATTTGCCCTTTTGTAAAAGGGGGGAAAGTCGGTCTTTTTGGAGGAGCAGGAGTGGGTAAAACTGTAGTTATTCAAGAACTCATCCATAATATCGCCTCTGAGCACGGAGGTTTTTCTGTTTTTGCCGGAGTGGGAGAAAGAACTAGAGAGGGAAACGATCTATATCACGAAATGAAAGATTCTGGTGTTTTAGGTCAGACAACACTGGTTTTTGGACAGATGAATGAACCGCCTGGATCAAGACAAAGAGTGGCGCTCTCGGGACTCACTATGGCAGAATATTTTAGGGATAAAGAAGGAAAAGACGTTTTGTTTTTTATTGATAATATTTTTCGCTTTACTCAAGCGGGATCAGAAGTTTCAGCTCTTCTGGGAAGAATTCCTTCAGCAGTTGGTTATCAGCCGACTTTGGCAGAAGAAATGGGAGAATTGCAAGAGAGGATAACTTCCACTAAAAAAGGATCAATTACATCAATTCAAGCGGTTTATGTTCCAGCAGATGACATGTCTGATCCAGCTCCAGCCACTACTTTTGGACATCTTGATTCAATGGTAGTCCTTTCCAGAGCATTAAGCGAACTTGGTTTATATCCAGCCGTTGATCCCCTTGATTCTTTTTCAACGATTCTAGAACCGGCGGTAGTGGGAGAAGAGCACTATAGAGTGGCTATTGAGGTCCAAAGAGTACTTCAAAGATATAAAGATCTCCAAGACATTATCGCAATTCTTGGAATGGACGAGCTTTCCGAAGAAGACAAAATTCTTGTCGGAAGAGCTAGAAAAATTCAAAAATTTCTTTCCCAACCATGTTTTGTGGCGGAACAATTCACTGGGATTGCCGGAAAATATGTTCGTCGAGAAGACACAGTGGCAGGCTTTAAAGCTATTTTGGAAGGAGAATACGACGACGTTAATGAACAAGATTTTTATATGAAAGGAACGATTGATGAAGTTAGGAAAAAATAGTATAGAAAAATGACTAATGTCAAATGACGAATGACGAATTTTGGTGTCGCCGAAGGCGACAATCAGTTGAAGGTCGCCTTCGGCGACACATCAATTTGTCATTGGAAATTTGTCATTCGTCATTCTATTATTATGTCTCTCGAACAAACTCCTCCCTCTTTTGAAGACCTCATCTCTCTTTGGCAAAAACTAAACCACTGCCTTTGACTATGCTAATAAAAAAAAAGAACTCTTAAAACTAAAAGAAAGTTTGTCTTCAGCCGATCTGTGGCAAAATAAAGATAGGGCTCAGGAGGCGCTTAATCAGGTAAAATCTGTTGAAGAGAGCATAGGTTTTCTTCTTGGTTCGGAAAGCGAAGTGCTTAAATTAACAGAAGAATACAAATTTTTACAAGGAATTCCAGAAGAAGAAAGAGATATTGATTGGAGAATTAATTACAATGAATTTCAGGACGAACTGCGTAAAATTTTCGATTTGTTAAGCAAGAAGCAATCTCTTCTCCTTTTTAATGGGCTTCATGACCAAAACGATGCAGTTATTTCCATTCAGTCGGGCGCTGGAGGTACTGATGCCCAAGATTGGGCGGACATGCTCCTTAAAATGTATCTTAAATATATTGAAAAAAAGGATTTTGTTGTCAATATAATCGACAAAACCCCAGGGAAAGAAGCTGGTATAAAAAGTGTGGAGATTCAGGTGAAGGGACCCTTTGCTTATGGTTATTTTCGAGGAGAACACGGAGTTCATCGATTGGTGCGTATTTCACCTTTCAATTCTGGGGGAAGCCGAGAAACCTCGTTCGCTTTTGTGGAAGTGGTGCCTTTTATCACCGATATCCCCCTGGAAATTCAGGAAAATGATTTGAAAATCGAAACTTTTCGGGCGGGTGGTCCAGGAGGACAACACGTGAACACCACGTCTTCGGCCGTACGAATCACTCATTCGCCTTCGGGCATAGTAGTAGTTTGTCAGAATGAAAGAAGTCAAATGCAAAACAAACTCTTAGCTATGGAAGTTCTTAAAGCCAAGTTACTTAAGCGAAAAGAAGAAGCGGATAAAGAAAATCTTCTTTCCTTGAGGGGAGAAAGAAAAGATGCAGCCTGGGGAAATCAAATCAGATCTTATGTTCTTCAGCCCTACACCCTGGTAAAAGACCACCGCACCAATTTCTCCACGTCCCAGGTGGATAAAGTTCTCTCTGGCGACTTGGACGAACTAATAAATAGCTACTTAAACTGGGAAAATCAGCAGAAAGACTAAAAAGACAAGTGTAAAAAACGATCTTTACCCGAAAGGTCTTTTTTTACTTTTGTTTTAATGTTGTTTGATAAACAGTATTTTTTGATTGCATTAGAAATTGTGGGAGATATTTCAAGAAATATTTCAAAATTCTTTTCGAGATGCTTTCTTTTTTCTTGGAGCGCCTCGTTAATTAGCTGAATTATCAATTCTTGTCCGTATTTTCCGCCAACTAGAGCGATCCTTGGCTCCTCCTGGGAAACTTCCAAGCTTAATCCGCCAAATTCTTCCTCCGAAAGATAAGGGAGGTTGGCAAGAATAAAATACAAAGAATCAAGAGATGTTTTTTTTCTTAAAATCGGTGAAAGTAATGAGCCTTTCAGAAATTTCACGCCATTATTTTTTCCAAGTAGGAGATTTGCGTTTAGTTTTGCATATTTCAAAGCATTGAGATTTTGGTCGATTGCAAAAACACCGTTAAGCTTAATGTTTCTCGGTAAATTTCTTAAAAAAGCCGTGATAATGCATCCAGACCCAGTTCCAATGTCAGCGAGAATTATCGACCTTTTTTTGATTTTAGTGATTTCCAAAAGAGCATATTCAACCAGTTCTTCCGTTTCGGGGCGAGGAATCAAGGTATGTCGATTAACTTTGAAATCCAAACCGTAGAAACTTTGTGTGCCAATAATATATCCCAAAGGGATCCGTTTTTTTCTTTCACTAACAAATTTTTCAATGTTTGCTTGATCTGTTCTGGTAATTTCCTTTTTTTCGTTAAGAAACAATTGTTTTGCATTCCAATTTTTCTTATGATTAATATAGATTTCAAGCTCTTTTTGGGCAATTCGAAAAACATCTTCCGTCAAAATCCCTTGATATTGAATGTCGGATTGCAGGTATTTTGCTAATTCTTTTGTTTGATTGATAAGAAATTTACGCCAGAACATTACTATGATAATTGAAATTTCGAATTGAAATAAATAAAAATTTTAAATTGTTCCTATATCTACTCACTTTTAATTCTCCTCATTGAAGTATTCTTTCTGATAAACTCCACAAAAAGTTTCTTTTCATCGTCAGTGAGTTTCATTTCCTTTACTTCAACTTTTACATCTTTAAACACCTCCTGCCAATGTTTGTCGCGATCAGAGTTTTTGGACTCGTAACCAATTTCGTAGACTATTTCTTTTATCCCGGCTCTTACAAGAAGTTTGGTACAAACATAGCAGGGGAAGAGCGTAACGTAGGCTATGCTTCCCTCGACATTTACTCCGGCCTTAGCGGCTAGGGCAACAGCGTTAGCTTCGGCGTGAATGCTTCGACAAAAATCATATTTTCCGGCATCCTTAGCGTCAATACTGCGCCGATAGCACACTCCCTCGTCCGAGCAATGAGCCACTCCCGGCATTGATCCGTTGTAACCAGTAGAAACAACTTGCTTGTTTTTTACAATAACACATCCGGTCGGTCGGGAAAGACAAGTGGAGCGAGAGGCGGCTAACTTGGCAAGCGCCATAAAATAAGCATCCCAGCTCGGTCTATGAATAATGGGCATACAAGTTTAGATTAAAAAATTTAAAATTAATTAAGCCTATTTAGTATTTCTAGAAACAAAGCTTTATAAAAAGACGGTTCTTTTTTCCAATCTTCTATGTCAGATCGTCTATAATTATAGACCAGATCCTCAGAACTGAACTTTTCTATCATGATGGCGTGCTTGCTTGGCTTGATCAGCTTAATTCCAAAATCTCCTAAAAATCCTCTTAATCTTTGATATTTCTGTGCATCCTCTAGAAGAGCTTGCTGAAGAATGATTTTTTCTTTATCAAAAGTTCCGATCTTAATTCCGGCATCCCGCAAAACTTGCTTGTTTCGTTCCTCTCTTTTCGAGGCAATATCAGTAATTTCTCTTGTTTGCAATGGCCCTTCTCTTTCGGGAATCTTTTTGGCGGTTTCTTCTTCCCGCTCCAAAATTCCTTTTTCTTCAACCATTTTTTTCAAATCTTCTTCTGAAAATTTCTCTTCTTTAACACTCGTCATTCTTTTTTGTTCCTCTCTCTCCGTATTTTTCTTTTTTAGGAAATTTTCATAATCAAAGAGTTTCCCCATGGGATTTTTTATCTGTTAATGATGTCCCTATGTTATTCTTTTTTAAAGAAAGGGGCAAAAAAATAAATTTGACAAAAAAAGAAAAGAACCTATATATATCAATATAAACTATATCAATTTAAATTAGTTATACTTATGCAACCAAATTGTTATAAAAATAACGAGATAAAAGGACAAATAGCTAAAATTACCGAATTTCTCAAAGTTATTTCCGAAGAAAATCGTTTAAAAATTCTTTGTATTTTGAAGAAGGAAGAAAAATGCGTTTGTGAAATTTGGCAATATCTGGATCTGCCTCAAAATCTAACCTCCCACCATCTCAAGGTTTTGAAGGATTTTGGCTTGATAAAATCCAAAAAAGAAGGTCTTAAGGTCTTTTATTCGATAGATCAAAATGCTTTGGCAAATTATTTAAAGTCATTTAACCAATTTTTAACTATTAAGAATAAGCGATGAAAATCCAAGTTTTAGGTTCGGGTTGCCCGACCTGCGAAAAATTATTTGAGCTTACCAAACAGGCAGTAAGCGAAATGGGACTAAAAGAGAAAGTGGAATATATTTCTGACATCAGCAAGATTGTAGAAATGGGCATTATGTCAAGCCCCGTTTTAGCAATTGATGGGAATCCTATCTTAGCTGGATATTTACCAAATTTGGAAAAAATAAAAGAAGTATTAAGCGCAGAAGATTCCAAATGTGATTATTGCGACCACAGTTGCGGTTGTTGCTAAGCAGAATAACAAAATAAAAAAACTTTATGGATGTCTTTTATCCCGTTAAAATTTTTGCCGATTGGCTAAGCTTCAGTGTTTTTGGTTTGATGCCAAAAACTCTTTCCGGTGAAGCAGTAAACTTTTTCATTTATGACACGTTGAAAATATTTATTTTGCTTTCCGTGATTATTTTTGCAGTTTCCATTATCCGATCTTATCTGCCACCGGAAAAAATCCGGGTTATTCTTTCGCATGAAAAAAAATATCTTGGCAATATTTTGGCTTCCATGCTAGGAATTATCACCCCTTTTTGTTCCTGTAGCGCCGTCCCTTTGTTTCTGGGTTTTGTGGAGGCGGGCGTGCCTCTGGGAATTACTTTCTCTTTTTTGGTGGCTTCGCCGATGATCAACGAAGTGGCACTAGTGATGCTGATGGGAATGTTTGGATTGAAAGTTGCTCTGATTTATATTCTAAGCGGTCTTTTAATTGCCGTTCTTTCTGGAATCGTTATTGGAAAACTAAAAGTGGAAAATTTAGTGGAAGATTTTGTTTTGAAAAGTAGAATCAAAAATTTGCAATTTGACATAAAAATGGAATGGAAAGACAGAATTTCTTATGCCAAAGGGTACACTTTAGATATTATCAAAAAAGTTTGGATTTATATTCTAATCGGAATTGGTCTTGGAGCTTGGATTCACGGTTATGTGCCGGCCGATTTTTTGGCACATTATGCCGGAGCCGACAAATGGTATGCCGTCCCACTTGCTACCCTCATCGGTATCCCTCTTTATTCCAACGCTGCCGGAGTTATTCCACTGGTAAGCGCCCTCACGGAAAAAGGGGTCGCCATGGGAACCACCCTTGCCTTTATGATGGCCATAACCGGTCTTTCCCTTCCTGAGTTTTTGATTCTAAGAAAAGTGATGAAAATAAAATTAATTCTCATTTTTGCCGGGGTAGTCGGAGCAGGAATAATTATTACCGGTTATTTGTTTAATTTAATTTTAAAATAAAAAAATGAAAAAATTTACAATTTATGCGGTTGTCATTTTGTCTATCCTATTCGTTGCTTTTGCAATTTTATCTAGAGGAAAAAAGGAGAATCAACCCGTTATGTCAGCTTCAACCAGTACTTCAAAAGAGGTTAAGAGTCCAGAAAAACCAAAAAATCTAAAACCAGCCGAAAAAATTCAAGTTTTTCTTTTCCACTCTACTCAGAGGTGCCCTTCCTGCATTGCTATCGGCAAATTCGCCAAAGAAACCGTGGAACAAAATTTCGCTCCGGAACTAAAATCTGGAAAAATCGAATTTAAAGAAATAAACATTGATCTTCCGGAAAATGAAGCTCTTGCCAGCAAATTTC
This sequence comes from bacterium, assembly GCA_021779915.1. Classification (GTDB taxonomy): domain Bacteria; phylum Patescibacteriota; class Minisyncoccia; order CAIUEV01; family CAIUEV01; genus JAJXZR01. The sequence goes on along the minus strand of JAJXZR010000046.1, from coordinate 4,427 downwards.
AAGCGACCGGATCGGCTCTTTTTATCAATCCAATTATTGATGGAAAAGATAATATTGAAGAAGACACTCGAGTTTGGCGCTTGGTTTCCAACGAGCAGGAGTTTATTAGTTATTTAACAGATAAAATTAAAAAACTACTCTAATGGATTTTTTAAATGGTTTGATCGATCAATACAATCTTCCTGTTCTCACTGCTTTTGCCTTGGGTATTATGACCTCCATCAGCCCTTGTCCGTTAGCGACCAATATTACAGCCATTGCCTATATCTCCAAGGACATTAAAACCGCTAGGCATACACTTCTTAACGGTTTAAACTACACTTTGGGTCGGGCAATTAGCTATACGCTCTTGGCAACCCTTGTCTATTTTGGACTTTCTTCATTTGAGATTGCTAAAATCTTTCAGGTTTGGGGAGATAAGGTGCTGGGAATAGTTTTAATTTTGATTGGTTTGGTCATGTTTGGAGTGATAAAAATAAACTTGTTTGGGAGAAATGATAGGTTTGAAAAAACAAAAGAATGGCTGGCTCAAAAAGGCTATTTAGGGGCATTTATACTGGGAATGTTGTTTGCTTTCGCTTTTTGTCCCTACAGTGGAGTAATGTTTTTTGGTATTCTTGTCCCCTTGGTTTTGAAATCAACAGAAAGCCTTATCTTGCCACCAGTTTTTGCTTTGGGAACAGGACTGCCGGTAATAATTTTCTCATTTATTTTAGCCTTTAGTATGGGAAAAATAAGCAAAGTGTATGATGCTCTTGGAAAAATAGAAAAAATAATGCGTTACGGCACAGCCACAATTTTTCTTGTAGCGGGAGTTTATTATTTGCAATTTTTATTGAAATATCTAATCAATCTAATTTAAAAAAATGATCTTATTAGCTCCAATTCTAACAATTTCCCTAGTTGTCGGTTTTGTCACTGCTGGGCTAAAAATCCAATTCGACCGATTTTTTGCCATTATTCTTCTGGTAACAATTCTGAAATTACCCGCGACGGGAGCAGTCAATATTTTTTTGTGGATTGTGTTTTTGAGTGCTGGTTATGTTTTGTGGAAAAATAGGGAAAAAATTAAAAAAATGCCTGAAACAAACAAAAAGAAATTTCTTACTCTCGTTCCACTATTGGCCTTTATCGGAGTATTTTTGGGAGCAAGTGTTTTTAGCGTAGCTTCTGGTAAAATTTTAACTACAACTTTTGGGATTTTGGCCTTGCTTTATGGCTTGCGTTTAGTGTTTGTTCGTTTTTCTCCCAAAGAAATGGAATATAAAAATGAAAAACCAATCTATCAAAAAATCTGTGGTTTTTTTGGTCCCGTTGTCAGTGGTTTTTTTGCGGGATTTATTGGAACAACTCTAAAGCCACTCAAAATTCCTTTTGCAGTAAAAATCGGTCGGATGAATATGGGGCAGGTTTATTTGGGAAACACCATCACTGCCTTTTACTCAGCCTTCTTTGCCATTATTTTGCACAGTTTATATGTCACGCCAAAATTTATAATGTCTGTTAGTGATTTTTTATTAGGTATAACGCTTTGGCTCGGAATTCATATTGTTTTTGAATTAACCCAGATATTTTTCAAAGATAAATGGCGAAAACCATTTCAGATTTTTATCGGCTTTATCTTGATTATTGTGGCTTTTCGATTTTTTTAATTTTATGAAAAAACCAACTTTAACAGAACTACTTAAGACTACTTTCTACATCGGTGCTATTGGTTATGGTGGACCGGCGATTTTGGCATTAATGAAAAAAACCTTTGTCCAACAGAAAGAATGGATTTCAGAAAAAGAATTTATGAATGCCTTGAGTTTAGCGCAAATTTTGCCAGGTGCGACCGGTGTTAGTGTAATAGGCTACATAGGTTTTAAATTGCACAAGTTGTGGGGTGGAATTTTAGCGCCTCTGCTTTATATTTTCCCCGCAACAATCGCGATGATTGTTCTAGCTTGGGTCTATTTTACTTTTGGCGATATTTCTTTTGTAAAAGCGCTTTTTGCCGGATTGGGTGCGCTAGTGGTAGCACTTCTTATAAACGCCACCTTGATTTTGGGAAAGTCAGTTTTTAAGAAAATAGGTATTAGAGATTGGAAAGGTTTTATGATTAGCTTAGTATCTTTTATTGGTGTTTATTTTTTCAAAGTTAATGTCATTTGGATAATTATAACAGCTGGGACATTGGGTTTTCTTTTCTTTTATTTCACGCGCGAGTTTGAAGAAGAAAAAGCTAAAAAAGGCGAAATACTTTTGTCAGAGCCGAATTTTTTGAAACGGGAGAATTTATCCGCTAAGGATTTTACACCGGTTATCTTAGTTGTACTGATTTTTGCTGGCGGATTGATTTTCCCCAATGTGCGCAATTTGATCACCACTTTTTTAGGGATTGGCGCACTGGCTTTTGGCGGAGGTTTTACTACTATTCCACTAATTCAACATCAAGTTGTCGATTTGCGTAATTGGCTTACCATCAAACAATTTTTGGACGGCATTGCCTTGGGTCAAATCACGCCAGGACCGGTTTTTATCACCGCTAATTTTATTGGTTACCGCGTGGCTAATATTTTTGGCGCTCTTTTGGCAACACTGGCAATTTTCACGCCATCTCTTACGGCCATGATTTTGCTCGCTGATGTCCACGGACGGGTGCAAAATCTCAAAATTGTAAAAGTGGTCATTAAAGGATTTTTGTCAGGATTCATAGGTCTTTTGGTGGCGGTTACCTTACAATTTGCTTTCAAATCCTTGACTAGTCGGCAAACATGGCTGATTTTTACGCTTGCAATTGTTTGGTTAATAATTCTCAAGAAAAGTTCCGTTTGGGCGATTTTGGGAACAATCATTTTTTCTTTCTTGATATTTCAATAGAATAATAATTTTTAAACAAAAAACTCAAAAAGATGATAAAGAAAACATCACACACTCATCCTGAAACGCATTTACACACTAAACCGCATTTTCATTCTAAATCTCCAAAGGATAAATCGTCCGGCAATAAAAATATTGCTTTTGCGATTGTGTTTAATATTATTATCACCGCTTTTGAAATCACGGTCGGGATTTTTATCGGCAGTTTGGCTTTGATTTCCGAGGCACTTCATAATTTTTCCGACGTGGGATCGCTTTCTCTAAGCTGGTGGGGAGAGAAATTGAAAACCAAAGGCAATACAACACTCAAAACCTATGGTTACAAGCGAGCGGAAATTCTGATCGCTTTTTTCAATTCACTGGTTCTTCTGGCAGTGATTGTTTTTATTTTGGTTGAGGCGGCGCAGAGACTGTTTCATCCTTCCAAAATTGCCGGACTTTCCATGGTTTGGACAGTACTTCTGGCTTTGGTTGGTAACGGTATCGCGACTTATCTTCTAGAAAAAGACGCTCATAAAAATTTGAACATGAAAAGCGCTTGGTTACATTCTTTTCAAGACGCCTTGTTTTCTTTGGGCATCGTTGTTGGTGCCGTTCTAATCTACTATTTTCACTGGTACATCATTGATCCGATTATCTCTATTGTGCTTTCGACATATGTTCTAAGGGAAGTGTATGAATTAATTACCCAAACAGTCAATATTCTAATGGAATCAGTTCCAGAAGGCATTGATTTTGAAAAAGCCAAAGCCCGGTTAGCTTCTCTCTCAGGAGTAAAGGAAATAAATGATTTGCACATCTGGCAAACTGATAGTAACACGAGGTTCTTAAGTGCTCATCTGGAAATTGAGAATATGGAAAATGAAAAAAGAACGAATCTAATTGCTAAAATTCAAAAAGAAATGCTTAAAGATTTTAAAATCAATCACACAACCATTCAAATGGTTTCCGTCACAGAAGCGGAAAAATTGAAATTGAATTGTGAACATTGCAATTAGCTTTTCGAATTTCCCCCAATTAATGGAATCTCTTTTTCTAGCCAAACGGCAAGTGCTATTTTGACAACACCAGTGAAATTATTACTAGCTTTCCAACTTGCCAAAGCACAGGCTCGGTGCATTCCCTCAATTATGATTATTTTGTTATCATACACAAGTCCAGTCAGCATGGTTTCTTTGGGAAAATCTTTTTGCATATCAATTACTTTTGGATGCTTAGAGACCATTGTTAAATTGACGATGTCACTTAAAATTTTAGTTTTTTCTCCCTTGTAAGCTTTTTTTATCCAAGTCTTGGAAGGAACCCCGTAAAATAAAGGTAAGTCTTTCAAAGGATTTTTAATTTCAAATAAAAACCATTCTAGTGACTCAGTCTTTAATGGTCTGGCATACTCTTTTCGCCACTCGTCCCAAGAAGAAAATCCTCGGCTTTTCCAATGCTTTTTCCAAAATTTCTGACGAGCTTCTCCTTTTCTCCAAGTATCAAAAACATCTTCCCAAGACAAAGGCTTGACGTAATTTAAAGAAGTATATTGAGTAGGAATTTTTAGCATAATGGTTTAAATA
>JAJXZR010000041.1:398-52122 GCA_021779915.1 bacterium | reverse complement strand
GTTCATAAAGTTCATAAAGTTCATAAAGTTCATAAAGTTCATAAAGTTCATAAAGTTCATAAAGTTCATAAATAACTCTTAGGTGAATATATTCCTTTTAACTTTACAAACTTTATAAACTTTCTAACTTTTAACTTATTTCTATGTCCATCAAAATCAAACCACTAGGGGACAATGTTTTGGTCCAAGTGAGAAAGCAAGAAAAGACTACGGAATCAGGAATCGTTTTGCCGGATACCGCTAGTGATGAAAAACCGCAGATTGGAGAAGTGATCGCTTGCGGAGATGATGAAAAAATCAAAGTGACTGCTGGAGACAAGATTATATTTGCCAAATACGGCGGAACCGAAGTGAAAGTGAGCGACGAGGAATACTTGATTCTGAAGGCGGAGGATATTTTGGGGAAGATAGAGGAATAGATGATTGAGAATGACGAATGTCTAATGACGAATGACAAAACAATGACAAAATCTAAATGACAAAAAGGGGCGGGGTTTTCTCGCTCCTTTTTTAGTGTTCTTTTAACTTTTTACCTTGCCTACGGGCAGGCAGGCTTTTCTCTTACAACTAATATATATTGTGCGACACTGATGTGGGAGAGGATTGGGAAAGGGGGGAATTAGGATTTAAGATTTATGATTTAAGAATTAAGAAAATATTTATTTGCTCTTATCAAATTTATCAACGTGTTATCCTTGTTCCCGTTTTCACGAGGATAAACTCCAGTGAGGATCCAGGAAAATTGGTTATCAATGTCAAATGACGAATGACTAATGACGAATCAAATCCAAAATCCAAAAATTTAAAATATTTTGATTTTTGAACTTTGCCATTGATTTGGCATTCGTCATTAGACATTCGTCATTTCTTCCCCTTCTTCCCTTATATATAGTCGCATAAGATACCTTGTGCGACACTACGTATTTAGTTCCCTTTCACCTCGCCGTAGCCTATGGCGAAGGCGGGACTCTTTTTTCTTAAATCTTAAATTCTAAATCGTAAATCTCATCCGCTCCCCTATCCATTTTTATATTTTCTAAACTTTTCATTTCCCCAAAACTCTCTCTATTCCTTCATTTTTATTGTTCCCTCTCTTTGAAAAAAGATTTTTGCCACTTCCCTAGAAAAATCGTTTCCCTTTCGGATTTCTCCTTCTGATCGAGCAATAATATAAAAAACCCGCTATTTTAGATGGTTTTTACTAAGTTAGTCGATCTAAAAATCGAAAAATATGGCTGGATATTCCCTATTGGAGCTAATATTAGATATAAATTTTGTAATTTTTAATTTTTATAATTTTATAAATAAATCCTAATTTTGTAATTTTTTAAACAGAAAGACATAGGATTATAGTGTCATCCCGATCCCCGAGCCGGGATCTAGGAGGATAATATTAGTCTGATAAAACGTTATTATGTTTAGTTTCTTAATAAAACACACATAAATAACATTCCATTAGTCCAACTGGATCCCGGGTCAAGCCCGGGATGACACAAGAGGGACTTGTTTGAGAGTGCCTTTAATAAAGTAACACAATTATGTAGATAAACATTCAACAATTAAAAAAAGCCATACTGAAAGTAGTATGGCTTTTTGGTTGGGCGAAAAATTTGGTTGATTAGGGGGGGGCTACTATTTAGTAGGGGCTCTTGGGAAAAACATTAGTTTCTCCTGTTTGGAAGTCTTTTTGAAGATCTTCCGGAAAATTTTTTGTTTTTCAAACAACAGAATTAACAGGAGTAGTCCTTTCCCTTAGTCAATAATCTTTCTATATAATGTACTATAACCCCTTGAAAATACCACTTTTCTATATTTTGTCAAGTATTTTGGCTTTTTGACAAACAAAAAAGCTCGACTAAGTTTAGCCGAGCTGGGATTGGGTTGGGGTTCTCGCGATGCCGAAGAACAATATATTTGGCACAGAACCCCTGCGATTTTGGAAGGAACAGGCGGAGAGCGGGCGCTTGAGCACGAAAAGAGGAATATAATCTCTCTTATAATTGTCGTGCCCCGCTTGTGGCACCGATTCAAACCACTTATGTGATTGTTTATTGGGCGCCTGTGCCGATGCTTCTCTCTTTAGACCTGTTCCTTGTAAAGTGAACAATCCGCTCCCTGAAAGTGCTTAAGTATATTTGGGATTCTCAGGATTGTTCACCAAGGGAGGCAAGACTTTGCGTTACGTCCTTTTTTTAAAGTACTCTTTCAATCGTTTCTTAATCATTCAATCGTTTTTAAATATAGACAACCCGATTCTTTTAAATATAAAAGTGTCTTGCTCCCTGGAATAATAGTTTTAAAGTTCTTAAGGTGGATATGGATGTCGAAAAAATACTCTCATTTTCTCGTCTCCTTTATTCTTCGTCCGAATCTTTTATTCTTGGACGAAAAGGGGTCTTGCTGACGAGAGACTCTGATGTCTCTGTCTGGCGGTGGTTATTAAAGTTTTTCTTTCGGTTCTTCTGAATGATTTTTTTCCGGACACTCAGACGACTTCTCACAACAACCTCCCAATAAATAATCCAACCTTATTGCCAGAGAGTTCTATCACAAGAAGCAAATGTTGTCAAGAGAGAGTGTCGTACAATATTAGTTTAGAAGGTTTGGAAAGTTATGAAAGCGAAGAGTGTGTCGTCCCGGGCCCCAAACTATTCGGTATGGGGTAAACTTGACCGGGGATCCAGGAGAATTAATAATTTAATGACAAATTTCCAATGACGAATGTCAAATCAATGACAAAATTCAAAAATCAAAATATTTTAAATCTTTGGAATTTGGATTTGATTCGTCATTAGTCATTTGACATTTGTCATTTACGCCTGATTAGTCCTGGATCCCCGGTCGACACGCCGGGGATGACACGTTGTACTTTATTCCGATGAAAGTCGTAAATCTCTCACATATAGTTGCAACTTCTTCTCCCCATTCCATTCGTCGCTGGAAATTTCAAAAACAATATCCACCTTAGTGTTAGGTCTGGAAATGAGTTTTGAGTGTTCTTCTCCTTTGCCAAAAGCGATGGATTCGAAAATCTGGCCGTCTTCCTTGAGCCACATTTTTAGGTGCTTGTTACCGTTTCCGACCATATTGCACTGGAAAAGTTCCACTCCCTTGGCTAGGAAAAGTGGGCTGGCGTTTCCCATTCCAAAGGGTTCCATTTTTTTGAGTTCGTTGTAGAGATCCCAGTTAATCTCTTTAAGCTTGATTAGTTTGTCGATTTCAATTTCCAAAATCAAATCTTCTTCCCTGAGTTTCTGGTCGGCGAGGCGGTTGAGATTCCGTTTAATTTTTTCCTTATTATAAGCGTCAAAACTGAATCCTCCGGCGAAGTCGTGTCCTCCAAAACTTGAGAGTAATTCCTTGATTTCTTCCAGATTTTTTACAACTTTGAACTCTTTGATACTGCGAATCGAGCCTTGGCACTTCCCTGCCCCGCTGATGTGGTAGATAAAGGCAGGGCGAGCGTATTTTTCACAGATTTTTCCGGCTACCAGCCCCAAAATTCCTACTGGCCATGATTCGTCTCCTTCAAAAACCAATTTGTTTTTGAGGTTTATCCTTGCCTCTACTTCCTTGACAATCTTGTCCGTCAGATGTTGGCGACGACTGTTTTTTTCTTCAAGTTCCTCAGCGATTTGGGTGGCTTTTTTAGTGATTTTGGTGCGGAGCAACTCAAAAGAGCTGTTGGCGTGATCCATTCTTCCAGCAGCATTGAGTCTTGGAGCAACGAAAAATCCAATTTGATTTGAATTGGGTGGACTCGAAGGAGAAAGAGGTACTTTAGCGGAGTTGAAAATGGCTTTGATTCCTTCTCTTTTGGTCTTACTAAGAACGATTAAACCGTATTTTACTAGTGTTCGATTTTCCCCGACGAGCGGAACCATGTCAGCGATTGTCCCGAGGGCAACCAGGTCTAAAAGCCACTTTTCATACCCTTTGATAAATTTTCCTCGAGAAGCTTTTTTGATGATGGCTGAAGCAAACTTAAAAGCTACTCCGACCCCAGCTAGTTCTTTAAAAGGATATTTTTCTCCTTTTACTTTTGGATTTATAATAGCGAAAGCCTCTGGCAAAATTTCTCCTGGTAAATGGTGGTCGGTAATAATAAGATCAATTCCTATTTTCTTCGCTTGTTCGGCTTCCTTGAGATCTCTTATTCCGCAATCAACAGTGAGAATAAGCTTTACTTTTTTTTCTTTAAGAATTTTTAGAGCATTTTTGTTCATACCATAACCTTCCTGTTTTCTATCTGGGATGTAGATTTCCAGCTTGGCTCCTAGCTCAGACAAAGTACTCCACAAAACATTGGAACTAGTGATCCCGTCTACGTCATAGTCACCAAAAATGGCAATTTTTTCTTTGCGCGAAATAGCCTCAAAAACCCTTGCGACAGCTTTTTGCATGTCGCAAAATATGAAGGGGTCGTGGACGTCTTTTTCGTAATCAGGATGAAAAAATTCCTCCAAAGCTTCTTTGGTTCGAGGTATGCGATAATAAAGGAGATCTAGGATTGTTTTTGAAATATCAGGAAATTGGGCGTAATATTTTGAATTGGCTTTGGGGCGAACAGACCATTTTTTCATAGAATAAGTTTATCAAGTGAAAAATACGTGTCATCCTCGCTTTCGCAAGGATGACACGGAAGGCGCTTATATATATTTAAATTTCTAAACTGTTTCAACTAATTTTACTTCTAACATTTAACATCCTATAATGAAACAATAATAAGAAAAATAAATTAAAATAAATGGAAGGATATGCCATTCTTTTAAGTCCTTTAGTTGCGGGTTTATTGGCTCAGGTGGCGAAGTTTGTTATTTTCTCCTTGAAGCACGGGTTTGATTGGCGTTTTTTGTTTGAATACGGACATATGCCATCTTCCCATACGGCTATGATGGTATCGCTAACTTCTTCAATAGGCTTTCTTGAAGGAATACAGAGCTCTGAGTTTGCTATAGCTGTCGTTATGACGCTCTTGGTGATTAGCGATGCCCTGAGGTTGCGGATGTATATTGGTTCTTATGGCAAGACCCTTAATAATCTTATCGATCAACTAAGCTTGGACAACGAGCCTTCAATCTCCAAGCTCAAGGAACGAGTTGGTCATCGTCCGGAAGAAATATTTTGGGGAGCACTCCTGGGGTTTGCCGCAACGATTATTTTGATTGGAATTATGACAATGTTTTAGTTGATGAAGTCGCATAGAGGTCTCGAATTTGTCGGGGAAAATAGATGTCATCCCGGACCTGACCCGGGTCCAGGAGGACGAAAAATTACTCTAATTGACCTAATTATAACTAATTAACCTAAAAAAGCACTATAAACCAATAAATAAATTTTTTTAAATTGGTTCTTGGGATTTTGTTTAGTACAATTAGGTAGGTTAATTAGAGCAATTAGAATAATTAGTGAGACTAACCTGGATCCCGGGTCAAGCCCGGGATGACACGAGGCTTTTTAGATTTTCTTTATTCAGAAAAATTCAATGAAAATTATTGAGTCGAAAGATCCTAAAATTTGGGAAGAGTTTATTGAGAAGAACCAGCCGTATAATTTTCTTCAGAGTTATTATTGGGGTGAATTTTTGAAGAGCGAAGGAAAAGATGTCCAGTATTTTGAGTTGTGGGAGGGTAAAACTTTGCAAGGAATTTCACTGGTGGAAAATAAAAAAATGGCCAAAGGCGCTTCTTATTTCGAATCTCTTTGGGGTCCGGTCTGGTCTAAAAAATTGGCTGGATCCTTGACTTCGGAGCTTTTAAAAAACTTTTTCTCGTTTTTCAGCAAGAAAGGCAATGCAATTTTCTGGCGACTCAGTCCTCCAGCCAGTCTTTTGATATCTCCTCGATATCTTGAATCAAGCTATTATTTTGAGGCTGGATATTCAAAAAAAGATTCACACTGGGATTTTTTCCCGAGTTTGGCAAAAACGCGCCCCCCGAGAAAAACTTCCATTATTAATCTTTCTCAAAGTGAAGAGGCTATTTTAGATGGAATGAAAGCTAAAACACGCTATAACATCAAACTAGGAAAAAGAAAGGGTCTGGAAGTGAAATGGAGTCGGAAAGTTTCCGACTTAAAATCTTTTTGGAAGCTAAATTTGATTACAACAGAAAGAGGTCAGTTTACCTCTCATAATTTTGATCATTATTTGCGCCTCATAAAGACCAAATCTATTGTTCCGTCTAATCGGGTGGAAATAGTGTTTGCTTCTTACAAAGGAAAGGTTATTAGTGCGAATTTGGTTTTATTTTTTAATAAAGTCGCCTTCTACCTTCATGGAGCTTCAAGCAATGAACATAGAAATCTGATGTCGACTTATCTTTTGCATTTCGAAATAATAAAAAAGGCAAAAGCAGAAGGATGCGAGTTTTATGATTTCTGGGGAGTAGACAAAAAAAGGTGGCCGGGAGTAACCAGTTTCAAAGAAGGTTTTGGCGGAAAAACCAAAGATTACCCTCCTCTTTATGAAATTCCTTTGAAAAATTATTATTATAAGCTATACAGGTTTTATCGGAAAGTGAGAGGATAGAGACTAAATTACGAATGTCGAATGACGAAGTAAGGTGTCGCCTATGGCGACTCTCAATTGATTGTCGCCAAAGGCGACACCCAAATTCGTCATTCGTCATTAAATCTGCCGCTATCGTCTAGAGGTTAGGACGCTGGATTCTCATTCCAGCAACCGGGGTTCGATTCCCCGTAGCGGTACTAAGAAAATTTTTTCGTGTATACAAAAAGGACTGTCAAAAAATGGACAGTCCTTTTTAAATCAAAATAAATTTAGATTTACTTCTTCACGCTTTCAACGACCTTTCGAAAAGCCACTGGAAATTCGTTAGCTAGCTTAGCAAGGATCTTGCGATCTAACAGAATATTCTTTTCTTTGAGGAGATGAATAAATTTGCTGTAGCTTAAACCATATTGCTTTACAGCCGCACTGATTCTGGTTTGCCAAATAGTCCGCATGGTTCTTTTCTTGGCTTTTCGGTCTTTGTAGGCATATCCTTCAGCCTTCAAGATGGCCTCTTTAGCTTTTTTATAGCTACCTCTTCTTGTAGCTCCAAATCCTTTCACGCGCTTAGCAACTTTTTTCTTCTTCTTATGAGCACTAACAGCTCTTTTAACTCGAGTCATGGAATTAGTTTATCAAGTTCATAAAGTTTATCAAGTTCATAAAGTTTCTAGGTTTATCAAATTTAATTGTGACTTGATAAACTTTATAACTTTACAAACTTGATGAACTCATCATCCTCTCAGTTGCCCCACAATTTGTTTAGCGGTGCCTTTCGTGAGAGTGGAAAGACCTTTCTTGCGGGATTTTTGTTCTGCATTGTCATTGGCATTATAGTGCCCCTGACCTTGTTTTTTTCTTTGCACCTTTCCTGATTTTCTCTTAATAAAGCGCTTAGCAGCGCCTTTGTTATTTTTAAGTTTGTACATAGATTAGTTTATCAAGTTCATAAAGTTTATCAAATTCGTAAAGTTATAAATCTCGTCAAAATATTTGCTTAACAAATTTTATAACTTAACGAGTTTATTTCTATCACAAACATACCAGTTTATCAAGTTTAGAAAAAAGGTTGTAGAAAAAAGGTATTATCTTTCTTTATAAACTTTATAACTTTATGAACTTGATAAACTAATTTTTGCTGACTACGCAATTAAATCCCCTAGGGCTTCCCATGACTCTTTGTTCGAGTTTTGCCTCTGATTCCTCAATTACTTTTTCCAGAAAGGCGTTGAGCATCTTGAAAGCCAGGTCTTTGTGGGCTCTTTCGCGACCTTTGAGAACTAACTCCAATTTTACTTTTTTGCCTTGCTTTAGAAACTTTAAAGCTTGGGTTTTTTTAAATTCTAAGTCGTGTTCTCCTGTTCTGACCCCAATTCTCACTTCCTTCATTTCTACTCTCTTGCTGGTTTTTTTTTGTTGTTTTTCTTTTTTTTCCATTTGGAATCGGAATTTGTCGTAATTTATGATCCGACAAACAGGAGGTTTTGCCGTTGGTCCTACTTCGACCAAATCAAGATCTTTTTCTCTTGCAATGTTCAAGGCTTCTTCCCTTGATACTATTCCGATTTGTTTTCCCTCTTCATCAATAAGCCTAACTTCTTTGGCCCATATTTGCTCATTGATATAAATGCGTTTGGACATTAATTAGTTTAAAGTTTATCAAGTTTAGAAAGTAATTTGTGTGGGTAGTTTGTGCTTTGGGAAAAATTTCGCTCTTGAGTCTGAAATCTTTTCTTTATTTGAATTACTAACTACAAACTACAAACTACTCAAAATTGAGCGAAGCGAAATTTTTGTGGAAGTGGCCGGAGTTGCACCGACGTCTGGTAAGCCTTAAAAACCAGATACTACAAGCATAGTCTAATTTTTTGCTTTGGGGAACGAGAAGGCCAAAAACTAAACAAAAATTCCTAAGTTCCCTGCTCTTTGAGTCTTAGAAAAAGTTAAGAGCAAACTTTTTCCCAGCCTGACTTATGACACCGTTTTACCTCTCATCAGGCGGAAGATGGAACGATGGCGATCGCGCTAGGCGACTGCAAATGCTGGAGTAGAAACGCCAAATAAGCTGGCGATTCCATCCTTTAGCTTTGTAAGGTTGGCATTTAATAACCTTTAGAGCGTAACGTGCTCAAACCCGGCTTGCATCCAATTTTCTTAACTCCCATCAAATCTACGCACTCCCAAAATGAGTCTAGAAAGTTTGAAAGTTATAAAGTTAGAAAGTTATAAAAAAATACTTTCTAAACCTTCTAAACTTTCCAAACTACTGTATCCATAGCCCTACGGGGAGTCGCCACAGTCATCCGACGTGGCGCCAGGTTGGATAACCTGGCGAACCCCCTCGTAAGATTTTCAACAAAGAAAAATTTATCCGTAGCCCTACGGGGAGTCGAACCCCGGTTACCGGACTGAAAACCCGATGTCCTAACCACTAGACGATAGGGCCAAATTTATTAATGACGAATGATGAATATCGAATGACGAATTTTGGTGTCGCCTATGGAGACAATCAATTGTAAGTCGTCGAAGACGACACTTTAATTCGACATTAGTCATTAGTCATTCGTCATTTCTTTATTTATCGCTTCTGTCGCTTTCTTTTTTCCCTTGACTAAAAGTATTTTGGAAACTGCTGTTTCGGTTATTTTTACTCCTGCAATTTCTTTGAAGAATAAAAACCAAAATGTCGTTAAAAAAGATTGCCAGACAGCGCTTAGGATAATAGCAAAAAGCAATACTGGAGTCAAGACCAAGAGGACTCCAAGGACGCCAATCACCCAGTATAAATAGATTTTACCAATTATAATAACGATTATTAAACCAATTAGTCCGCTTATTAGGGCACAAAGAATGAGAAAAATAAAAAGCAAAATAAATGCTCCTATACCGCTTACAATGTGAGAAGCAACAGTTATTAAGCTGGCAATGACTGTTTGCTTCCATTTTTTAAGAAAAAGATCATGTCCTCTATCAATGGATTCCTTTAAACTCAAATTCCCTCCTAAAAGATATAAAAAGCTGTAACGAAAAACGTAGCTTAAAAAAATTAGGGCGATCAGCAAAGCAATAAGGGCAATTATTCCTAGGAAAATAGCGGTTCCCCAGTTTTTTTGAAAAACGAAAAAAAGTGCGGGAGAAATGAACAGAAGGATAGAAGCGATTTTTAAGGCAACAAAAATTAGCCTAAGAACAGCCACTTTTTTCCATTTTCCCCGAATTTTCCTTTTGATAATTTTTTTGTTATCTGTTCTTCCCTTTTCCAAACAGGAAATTTGACCGAGAAACAAAACGTTTAAATGGCAATTATAAAGAAATACCAAAAAAACCATAATAAGAATCAAAAACAATGCAATTCCTATAGTCCACAACAGTGAAGGAAGTTTGTCTTTGTTGCTCAGAAAATTGTTTACTTGTCTTTTGATATTTTCCTCGTTTTGAATATTTTTTAATATCTCTGGGTAATTCTGATTTTGCAAAGCGGGAGAACTGTTTTTGCTATTGTTGTTGGAAGAAGTGTCGTATCCTGATCCTCCACCGGTCGTTTGAAACAAAGAAGAGTCCATTGTCAATAGTTGCCCTCCAGTCAAAGAAACGAGCGCTCCAGTAATAAGAAGATATCTAAGGTTGTTTCTGACAAGGGAGATAGTACGCTTCAATAACGAAAAATAGTCTATTTCCTTAAGCAGAGAAATTTTATTATTGTCTGGGGCAGTTTTTTCGCCCGAAGATTTTGGGACATTCATTGTATAGTTCCGTTAACTCCTTACATTTTAGAGTTTTGCAGATTAAAAGATAAATGGCAATACCGAATAAAGAGCAGAGAGATACCTGAGTAGCTACCGAAATAAAAGTCGAAAGCGGAAAAAATACTCCAAAAACCCATTTGATAATCTGAACGACTGCCCCCATAAGCAGAGTAGATAAGGCAATTTTAACAAGAGAGCTTTTTATGGCTTTAATCTTCATTCCTTTGAGGTATTTGCTTAATCCGATTAATAGGAAAAAGAAGGTTGCAATTTGAGAGAAGGTGTAAGCCAAGGCCAAACCTACAATTGGAGCTTTAACTCCCGCACAACTGGTGCTTTTTTCTACAAAAGGAGCGATGCAACTCCATTCTTTTACAATTAAAATTGCCGTTCCCACATTGACGATCAGCCCTATTATGCCTGATTTCAAAGGAGTTATTGTATCGTGAATAGCGAAAAAGGCTCTTACAAAAAGTATATTGAGGCTTTGGGCAAACAGGCTTAGCGCTAAAATCCCAAGGACATTGAAAGTGAGGATGGTATCTTCCCAGTCAAACTTTCCACTACCCAGAATGAGCCTAACGATTTGAGCCCGGAGAATGATTAAGATGGCCGAGAGAGGAATGATAAAAAACAGTATTTTACACATAATACTGGAGAATTCATCTCTAAACTCCTTTTTTTGTTTTTTAGCAGCCATAATTGAGAGCGCTGGAAAAGCGGCGATGGCGAAAGAAGCTCCAAACAAACCCAAAGGAACACTTTGCAGGTTGTTGGCAAAGTTGAAGACAGTCAGGGAGCCGACGGGGAGAGTGGAAGCAAGAAAAGTAGTTGCAATCAGATTCAGTTGTAATACTCCCAAATGGACGCTTCTGGGAATCATCATCTTGATTACTCTGATAATTCCAGGATGTCTAGGATTTAAGCGCCAGTTCAGTTTAAGACCAAGCACTTTAGCAGGAAGGAATTGCATCATCATATGGCAAAAAGCTCCTAGGGAAATACCCCAAGCGAGCCCAGCAACGCCCATGCTAGGTACGAAAAATATAATTGCAATAATAGCTCCCAAATTATATATGACAGGAGCTAGCGAATAGAAGAAAAAATATTTTCTGATATTAAGGATATTTCCTAACACTCCCGAAAAACTCAGGAAAAAGGGTGATAATAGCATTATTCTGGTCAAAAGAACCGTTGCTTCTTTTTGTTCTTGTGTGAAACCCGGGGCGATAAGATCTGTAAAAATAGGTGCGATAAAAAAAAGAATGACAGATAAAAAGAGCAACCCAACCAACAAGGTTGACACTAAGCTGTTAATAAAGTCCTGAGCTCCTTTTGGAAAGTCAAAGGGGCTACCAGTAGTTTTTCTTTCTCCCCTTTTCCCCGGTTTGTGGAGATATTCAGTTAAGACTGGCAGAAATGCGGAGGAGGTTATTCCCACTAAAATCGTGTTGAAAAAGAAGTCCGGCACGCGAAAAGCAGCGTAATAGATATCAAGTTCTGCTCCAGCCCCAAATGTTCCAGCCAGCATCCTGTCCCTCACCATTCCAAGAAGACTTGCTAAAAGAGAAAGCATCCCAACCAAAAAAGCCGCCTTAGTAAGGGATCGGGTGAAACTTTCAAGATAAGAAAACTTGGCTTTTAAGGACATAGCGTGATAATTTTCAATTTATTTACAAAACAAAGAAAAATTACAGTTACGTGTCATCCCCGGCGTGTCGACCCGGGATCCAGGAGGATAGAAAATTACTCTAATTAACCTAATTACTCTAATTAACCTAAAAAAGCACCAAGTACCAAACAATAAAAAAATAAATCTTAAAAATTGGTTCTTGGTATTTTGTTTAGAATAATTAGAGCAATTAGAATAATTAATGAGCTTAACCTGGATCCCGGTTCCCTGCCTGCCGGTAGGCAAGAAGCCCGGGATGACACAAAAGCATTGAAATATGATAAGAATATCTATTTACTAACCTCTCCTCCTTTCCCCTTCTCTGTAAGTACTGCCCCTGCGAACAAGTCACCATTTAGGTCTTGTGCTATGTTCCAAGAAGGCAATGGCAGTGTTTTGGGGTAACTGTAAATGATATCGAAATTATCGAGACCCTTGACTTCGGAGGAAATTTTTGAATGTTCATCGCCCGCTTGTTTTTGAACCAAGAGACTATAAGTATCGGCTGGTTTTTTAATATCATCAAAACGGAGTTTAAAAGGCAATAAATAAGTATATTTCACTGTTAGAGTTTCACCAGGAGAAACATAAGTCCAATTGGCAAATACAGTTTTTCCCGAATCTTCGTAAATCCTTGTTCCCGAGTAGGGATCTATAGTGGTGCTGTCTTCTTCCGAGGAGACCATTTCGTCTTTAACAAAGCCGAGTTTTTCATAATCTACCGGAGAAGAATCAACCTCCCGAGTGTAGCCTTCGGCAGAAAGTAGCTGGCTTCCTTTTGGAACATAAATACGCATCCAATCAGAATTAACGCCGTTATACCAGTCATATTTTTCTTTCCCCCCATTGTGTGTACGAGTGACGGAAACCGTGTCAAAAATTGATCCATCGGGCTTTATTTCCACCGAATGGTTAATTGTCTGATTTATTACGTGATCGGTTTTAAGTCCGCTGATATTGGTATTTATAACGGAAAGATAATCTTTAGGAGTATCTAAAACTTCTCCCGACCAACCAAGCTCAGAAATTTTTTGCTCTGAATCCTTATCAAAAAAATACATTAAAATTTGCCTTTGATTAAGACAATCGGAAAAATCCTTCAAAATCTGAACCCATTTGTCCGGCGTGGCATTGAAAACTTTTCCCAAAACTATCGGTAAAAGATCAGCTAGGAACTGTTTTGGACGGTTCATTTGTTTGTCGTAATCTACCTCCACTTTGTATTGGGTGACCTCAATGAAATTATCCGCTGTGACAGTTGTGTTGTATTTGTCCATTGTTATAGGACCGGTTACGGTCAGAAGATCTTTCATTAGTTTTGGAGTTAAAGCGATAACTCCGTCAACGGTTGGCCCTCCGGTTTTCTCATAGAACCAAGCCACTTTTTGGGCACTCTTGGGAAAATCCGGCCACCAGTTGGCATCGTGCATCGACCAAGTGGCACTCATTTTTTGGATGGGTTTGGGTGGGATGATTCTTTCTTTCAGTTGTCCATCAGGGTTGTATATTCCATCAATGAAAAGCTGGGAAATCTCTCCTTCGCTGACTTTTATTATTCCATAAGTTCCGATGAACCCGCCAGTAGCCCTGATTTCATCATTGTTTTCAAAGAGAAATAAATAAGTTTTTGATTGGTTATGGCCGAGAAGATTGAGGAGGAAATCGGTGTACCCCTCAAAATGATTAATATTCTCCAGAATTAAGGGGAGCTGTTCTTTTAATTTAACAAGTTGCTCCTGTTTGTCTTGGGGTACCGCTTTTTCATCTACCCCCCCAAGAAGATCATTCGCCTGCGAAAGTTCGTTTTTTGCTTTATCCAACTTGTCTTTAAAAATAACAATGGCTTCAGTCAATGTTTTTGCCTGTGAAGATTTTGCTTCGGGAGAAAAAGTAGTCAGCTCTTTGAGACTAGAGAGATTGTCAGTGGCAGTCAGATTCTTTCTAAGGGAACTCTCTTCTCCCAAAAAAAGACCGAAAGCTTCGGACATAATTTGTCCAGCCATCGTCAAATGTTTTCCGGACTCTAGAATTTTTCGTCCGGACTCTACTTTGTCTCCTCCTGGGATAACTTTAATTAAAGTTAGCATTACTCCGCCGACCTGGTCTAAAGATTCGTCAGCTGAAAGAAAATCTTGATAAGCGGTTTGAAAATTGTGCCTAGCTTCTTCTGGTTTGGCAGAAGCAATGGCAGATTTGGCGTTGTCAACCTCTTGCAATGCTTTGTTGCTTTGCTCCTCGACTTTGCTCTTGGCCTCAATAATTTTTTGGACATAAACGCCCAAAGGAACGGTCAGTGCCATGGTTACAGCTATAGTTAGGACAGCAAAGGATCTTTTGGAATTAGGAGAGCGAAAGGTAAAAAAATTTCTTTGGAACTTTTCAACCGGCTTTTTAACTATTTTTATTGATTTTTGTAAAGCTCTTTTTTCTCTCTTGGTAATAAACTTACGAGCTAATTTTTTAATCCTCCCTTCTTTTTTCTCTCCTAAAAAAACGTGATGGTCGGGTCTTAAATTGAGGTCGTTAAAAGGTACAAAAGACTCTTCTTCCTCTTCGACTCGCCGTAGCTCTGCGAAGGCGGTCTTGTTAGTATTTGGGTCTTCATCTCTTGCCACAACCAAAGGCAAGATTTGGTCGTGAGGATAAACTTTATAGGATTCCTCCTGTGAATATTCATCATTACTATTTTTCCAGCTTTTTTTATCATTTTGATATTCTCGTCCATTTTTAAATTCAAAATCAACAATCTTATTTGTCTCGGGAAACAGTTTTTTTTTAAGACCCAATAAGCCACTTATTTTGTTCTTAATTTCTTGAACAGGAAAATTTATTTTTCCACTATTTTCGTGTCCGTCATCATCCCATTGGTAGTCGGTCTGTGGTGTATAATCGCTTAACAAGACCTCTTTTTGCAAAGGTCTGGATTTTTCTATGATCGGAATTTTTACTCCAGCTTTTCCCGAATATCCATTTCCCCGAGAAACTTTGGTAAGGTCGACAACGTTGATGTTTTGAGAATGGTTGTTATTTTGGACAGTACTGATTTCTGGGATATTTCCTTCTGTTTCCTCAAGGCTTTTATCCTGTTGATACCGGGGTTCAGTATCTTTCTCATAAAAATATTCATCCTGTATTCTGCTATCACCATAATCATTAAAATCTGAATTTAAATTCTCGTTTTTGGGATTTGGGATTTGGGATTTGTTAGAAATTAGGTAATTAGGTGAATTAGAAATTTCCTCTTCCTCTTCTTCAACCGCTAATACTAGACGGGTATTGGGTTTGGCGAAAGAAAGTTTGACCGAGGTGTCATAATTTGGTTTCTTATCTTCCCATTCCTCTTTCAACGCCTTTTCTTTTAGCTTAATTCTTTCTTGTTGCTCTAAAAATACCTCTTCCCAAAAATCCTGATCTTTTTTAGAGGGTTTTTTAGAATGCCTTGCTTTGTTTTTTTCTTGACCACCGTTTCCGAAGGCGAAAAGTCCTTCGTTGATATCTTTTGGATCATACTTGGGAAAATCGGAATCTGTATCCATAAGAACATCCGGGAGGCTTGAGGGGTTTTTTGCATCACCGGATTCGGTGTGTTCTTTTCCCAGTTTAATTTTTAAACGAGCTTCTGATTCGTTATACCCCTTATAGGATTCTCTTTGAAAATCGGCAAAACTCAATTTCGGCTTTTCGGATGATTTTTGCCTTTCAAAAGGTAACTGGTTGTTTGGTGAAAAAACATCAGCAATGTGATTTCCCTTTTTTCCCGCATTGAATGCTTGCATATTGGAAAAAAACAAAGCGGCGGAATTTTTGTCGGGGGTGATGCCGGCAGTTTCTAATTTGTTGTTTTTTTGTTCATTCTCAAGAACCACAGAATCTAACTTTCCCTTAGTCTTTATTATTCTCTCTTTGAGAGCTAATTCCCTTCCCTTGGCTTTTGGTTGATAAGCCAAGGGATGACGAGAAAAATCGGCGCTTTGGGTCACCTTGCGCTTTTCTTTTTGCAGTTCCTCTTTTTGTTTTTTAATAAGATCAAAAGACATAATATCGATCTTTTTATATTTAAAAAGCCAGGATAATTTAACAATTCATTATATCGTTTTTATGTGGAAAGAGCAACTAAAACGAATTAATTTAAAATTAAAAATTTCAAATTAATTTACAGCTTCTCCATATAATCTCAATGTTTCCCTTGCCATTTTTTTCCAGCTGTAATTTTTGAGGAAATTTTCTGAATCTTTCAACATCCTTTCTTCAAGGACAGACTTATTTTTTATGGTTTCTACAATTTTTTCTCCGATATCCAGAGTGGAATTCCCGTCAAAATAAATGGCTTTGTCTTGGAGAATTTCTGGAAAGGAAGTGGAGTGGCTACAAAGTACCAATTTTTTTCTTTTTAAGGCTTCAAGGGGGGGTAGTCCGAATCCTTCGTAAAGAGAGGGGAAAATGCAAAAAAGAGACTCTTGGTAAAGGAATTCTAAAGTTTTTCTGTCCTTTATGAAGCCTGGTAAAATAACATTTTTTATTTTATTTTTCTTGATAAACCCCTTCAATCTTTGAAAGAAAAAATCATCTCCGCCGGCAATAATGAGGTTGGTTTTTTCTTTTAATTTGGGATATATATTACAAAAAGCGATAGAAAGTCTTTCTAAATTTTTGTGTGGGTAAGCCCCGCCTAAATAAAGAATAAATGGACCAGGCGGAATGGATAGTTCTTTTTGAAGCCATTCTTGTCTTTTTTTTTGATCGAACTTGGCAAATTTTGAGATGTCTTCTGGGTTTGTTTCTCCCGCTCCTTCATAGACTGTTTTTATTTTTTTGGGGTTAACTCTTGGAAAATAGCGGTGAATATCTTTGGCGGTGCTGTTTGAAACAGATATTATCAAACGGGATTTTCGAAGGGCATGGTTGATAGTTAAAAAATATCCTTTTTCTTTGATAAAATACCCGATTTTACTCAAATTAGTGGCTTTTTTGGTGGGAAAGGCAAAGAGAATTAAATCATGGATTGTTGTTATGAATGGCTTCCGCCACAAAATCGGAACATTGAAATGAGGAAAATGAGTAACATTCGGTTTGATTTTTTTAAGGATAAGTGGAATAATAATTTGCTCTTTCAAACCATACCAATGAGCCTCAGCCCTTATTTTGTGAAAATTTTTGTTTTGAAAGTGGGTAATGTGGTAATCTTTGTCTCTAAGTAAAATATAATAATCGTTTTTCTCGTCAATTTCACTAAGACCGTAAACCAAATGTTTCGTATAACAAGCAAGACCCCTGTTTTCAGGATTAATAAAGCGAGCGTCAATAGCAATACGCATACATTAGTTAAAAGTTAAAAGTTAAAAGTTAAAAGTCTAGGTGTCGCCTTTGCGACATTTGATTGATTTGTCGACAAAGGCGACACAATGACTTTCTACTTTCAACTTTTAACTTTTAACTACATATAGTCCATCACTGAATACATTGGTTGGATAACGGAGATGGCGAAGACCCCTACAGCTCCTCCGATGAACATGATTAGAACTGGCTCAATGACGGAGCTGAGGTTTTTTGTTAGTTCGTCTACTTCCCTTTCATAAAAATCTGCTAGTTGGGCGAGTACTTGCTCGGAGCTTCCTGTTTCTTCTCCAACTTTGATCATTTGTGCTACCATGGGGGGAAAAAGATCGGGACGATCCTCAATCGATTTATTAAGAGGTGATCCCTTTTGGACTTTTTTTGAAGCGGAAAGAAGAGCTTCTTGAAAATAGACATTGTCCAGGGATTCGGAAATTATTTCCAGAGCCTTTACAATAGAAACACCGCTTTTTAAGAGAGAACTTAGTGATCTGGAAAATCGGGCAGTGTTTACTTTTTGAGAAATATTATTAATTATTGGAGCGTGGAGGATTAAATAGTGCAGTGCTTTTTTTCCCTTGGGAGTTCCTTTAAAATAAATAAATCCAACAGGAAGAGCGATAAGTGCAACCAACGTCACAAGCATATTGTCCCGCAAAAATCCACTACTACCGATAATTATCCTGGTTGTAAGAGGAAGCGGTATATCCATATCAGTAAAAATTTTTGTTAGGCTGGGGACTACAAAAATCATAATCAAAATCCCGATTATTACCATGGCAAAAACAATTACTGAAGGGTAGATCATCGCTCCTTTGACTTTCGTCCGGATACCGTTTTCTTTTTCCAATTGAATCGCAAGAACTTCTAAAACCTCTTCCAAACTTCCACCCATTTCTCCTATTCGAATCGTGCTAGAAAAAAGAGGCGGAAAAACTTTTGGATATTTCATCATGCACTCCGAAAGAGATTTTCCTGTTTGGACGTCTTCTCTAAGGCTAGTCAATATCTCTTTGAAATAACGGGCTTTAGTTTGTTTGGACAGTATCTCAAGAGCTCTAGGAATAGGTATTCCCGCTTTTATCATAACTCCGAGATTTTTGATAAAAATCATTTTTTCCGCTAAAGAAACCCTTTTGAGATAAATATCACCACCCTTTTTTCCTCCTTCTTTGGCGTTTTCTTCCATGGCAAAAACCAAAAGCATCCCCTGATTTTTTAGGGTATGAGCCAATTCAGACTTGCTACGAGCCGGCATCAGTCCTTCAATTTTTTTTCCAGCGTTGTCCCTAGCACGGTACTTGAAAAGAGCCATGGATATTAGTTTGTAAAGTTATAAAGTTCATCAAGTTTATCAAGTGGTTACAATAAAATTTACTAAAGTATTTACTTTATAAACTTTATAACTTGATAAACTTTCTAAACTAATTCTTTGTTGCTTCAATGAATGAATAAAAAAGTGGATGGGGATTAAAGGGGTTGGATTGGAATTCAGGATGGAACTGAGAAGCGATGAAAAATGGGTGGATTTTTTTAGGAAGCTCAATCACCTCCATAAGCTTTCGGTCGGGAGAAATAGCCGAAAAAACAAGACCGCTGTTTTCTATTTTTTTAATATATTTTGGATTTACTTCATAACGGTGTCGGTGTCTTTCGCTGATTTGATTTTTTTGATAAATGTTGAAAACTTCTGTTCCTTTTAGAATTTTAGCGGGGTAGCTCCCTAGACGCATGGTTCCCCCATATTGTTTGTTGCTAAGAAGAGATTTTTGTTCAGCGAGAATGTCGATTACGGGATAGGGCGTCTTGGGGTTTACCTCTGTGGTGTGGGCGTTCTTGAGGTTTGCGACATTTCTTGCGTATTCAATGACAGCAAGTTGCATTCCGTAACAAAGCCCAAGGTAGGGGATTTTGTTAACTCTGGCGAATTCAATGGCTTGAATAATTCCCTCTACTCCTCTGGTACCAAACCCTCCAGGAACAACAACCCCAGAATATTTTCTCAATTTTTTCAAAGCCTCTTTATTTTTTTCAAATTCTTCCGAATCAATCCAATCAAGTTCAAGGTTGACTCCCGCTTTGTAAGAAGCGTGTTTCAATGACTCAATTACCGAAATGTAAACATCACTCAAGACAAAACTACCTGTCGCAAAATATTTTCCTACGATGCCGATTTTGACTGATTTCTTGGGTGATTTAATACTTTTAACAAGTTTTTCCCATTTCTTAAAATCTTTCTTTTTAGGTTTAAGTCCCAGTTTCTGCAAAATAATATTGCTTAAATCTTCTTTTTCAAAATTAAAAGGGACTTCATAAATGGTATCTACATCCGGAGCAGAGATCACATCTTTCTTTCGAATGTTGCAAAAAATTGAAATTTTTTCTTTTCGTTTGTTATCGAGGGGGATGGCAGATCGAGCAATCACAATGTCAGGTTGAATTCCCGCTGAATTTAAAGTTCTGACGGCATATTGAGTAGGCTTCGTCTTCATTTCCCCAATTTTATCCGGAACTGGCAAAAAGCTAACCATCGCAAAAAGGACTTTACCAGGAAGATCGAGCTTCATCATTCTTCCAGCTTCCAAGAAAAGTACGTTTTGGTACTCCCCCACCGTTCCGCCAATTTCGATGACAACTACGTCCGCGTCATTTCTCTTGCCGGCATTCTTGATTCTACGCACCACTTCATAGGGAATATGAGGAACCACTTCCACGCATTTTCCTTTGTAATGCATGCTTCTTTCTTTTTCAATAACCGTTTGATAAACACTGCCGGTGGTCATATAGTTGTGGCGACTTAATTTGCACTCTAAAAATCTTTCATAATTTCCCATATCTTGATCACATTCAGTACCGTCTCCTAACACAAAAACTTCCCCGTGTTCTACTGGATTCATTGTTCCCGCATCAACGTTAACATAAGGATCAATTTTAATGGCAGTGGTTTTGTATCCCCTTGCTTGCAAAATAGCCGCAATTGAAGAAGAAGCCACGCCCTTCCCCACTCCGGACATCACTCCGCCGGTCACAAAAATATATCTGGTTTCGTTTTTTCTTTTGCTCATAAATATTAGTTTATCAGGTTCATAAATATGGGATGATATTAAAAATTCTCGTGTCATTCTCTGCGTGTCGGCCGGTAAACCAGGAGGATAGAAAATTATTCTAATTAACCTAATTATACTAATTGACCTAAAAAAGCCCCAAATACCAAAAAATAAATATTTTTTCAATTGGTTTTTGGGATTTTGTTTAGAATAATTAGGTTAATTAGTATAATTAGAATAATTAATTGAGTGTAACCTAAATCCTCGTTCGATACGTCGAGGATGACACCTTTTTAAAAACTTTATAAACTCACTTCTTATTTTCTATTCTTTTTTTAACTTCTTCAACAAATTTTTCCCGACTGATATTTCTGGTCTTTCCGTCTTCTCGGTCTCGGACTGACAATTCATCAGATTTAGCCTCTCTATCACCAATTACTAAAACGTAAGGAACTTTTTCTTGAATGGCTTTTCTGATTTTGTTTCCGACTGTTTCGTTCTCCCCATCAAATTCTGCTCGAATTTCATTTTCTCTGAATTCTGTCAACAATTCCTGACAAAATTTTTCATGGTTCGAATTGACTGAAAGAATTTTTACTTGAATTGGAGACAACCAAAGGGGGAATTTCCCTGCAAAATGTTCGATCAAAAGAACCATAAACCTTTCATAAGAGCCCAGTATGGCTCGATGTACCATTACCGGATTGACTTTTTCCCCATTCTCGTCCGTATAAACTAGATTAAATCTCTTTGGAGTAGCAAAATCAACTTGTACAGTAGGAATTTGGATTTCTTTTCCCAGTGCGTCACGAAACATAAAGTCTAGCTTTGGTCCGTAGAGAGCGGCTTCCCCTTCTCTTTTTTTTGCCTTGAGCTTCATTTCGTCCGAAACCTCTTGTAACATTTTTTCGCAAATATCCCAATCTTTAGTTTCTCCTATGTATTTTTCGGGATGGGCGTAGTCTCTTACCGAAAGGGAGACCCAATGATTTCCCCACAAACCCAAAGAACTGTAAAAATCTTTGATAATTTTTACCATATTAATTATTTCTTCTTTTACTTGTCCTACTGTGCAAAAGGAATGCCCGTCCTCAACTGTTATGGCAATTACCCGGCTCAAACCGCTTATTTCTCCAGGTTTTTCATCTCTATATTGTTTTTCCGACTCCATATATCTGATTGGCAGATCTCGATAGGATCTAGGTCTGGAAGCGTAAATTTGCGTTTGATGGGGGCATTGTACCGGTTTCATTACATAATTTTGTTTGTGGTGGGATTTGACGTGAAAAAGTTCTTCCCCAAATTTATATTTGTGTCCGGAAAGATCATAAAGGTCTATTTTTGCCAAATGAGGAGTAGATACTTTCTCAAAACCGTAACGGCGACAAATCTTCTCTACGTTTTTTTGCAATTCTTCCTTTATGATTGTCCCTTTTGGGGTGAAAAGAGGCAACCCAGGACCAACCAAATCGGAAAAACAAAAAAGATCAAGTTCTTTCCCAAGTTTTCGATGGTCTCTTTTTTTAGCTTCTTCCCTATCAAAAAGATATTTTTTCAATTGTTTCTTGTCAGAAAAAGCCACTCCATAGATTCGGGTAAGCATTTTATTTTTCTCGTCGCTTCTCCAATAAGCTCCGGCGGTTCTTGTGAGCATAAAACTTCCTCCGCCAATATTAGAAGAATTTTCTATGTGAGGTCCCCTGCAAAGGTCTTCAAATTCACCGAGTTGATAAATTGAAACAGATAAATTTTGTTTTATTTCTTCAATTCCATTCGCACTTTTGGCGGATTCTTCCTGGGCGATGTCCTCTAGTAATTCAAGTTTGTAAGGTTGTTCCTCTTCTTTAAAAAATTCATACGCTTCTTTCCAAGGCATGGATTTCAACTGAAATGGTATTTTTTCATTGACAATTTTTTCCATTTCTGCCTGTATTTTAGGGAGAGAATCTTCCTTAATAGGCTTCGCGATTTCAATATCATAAAAAAACCCATCCTCCGTCGCAGGACCAGTTGCAAATTTAACACTTCGCCCGTAAATACGCTTAAGAGCGAGAGCGAGGATATGGGAGAGAGAATGACGCTGGATTTCGAGAGAAAGCATGGAAGATAATTTAAAATTAAAAATGTCGTTTAGACCTCGCCAAGGTGGGAAAAATGCAAAATTATGGAGTCCCGCATAGCGGGACAACCAATTGATTGTCGCCTCCGGCGACACTTTAACTTTTAACTTTAAACTTTTCACTTTTAACTAGTAGTATCTCCATTTACTAGTTACGAGAACAATGACAACCGCAATCAAGGCTATAACGATGTCCTTAGTTAATTTCACTCTTTTCTCTTCTTTTGTCAAAAAAGCCATAACTGAGACAAATGCAAGGTAAAAAGCGGAGAGAAGAATAACAGCGCTTGATCGATAACGAAGGGGGTAAAAAGCGAGCGACCAAGTAATTTCGCTCATAGAAAGAGCAACAACGAAGCTGACCAAATTTATCTCGGTCTTAGAAATGGAGGTATCTGCTCTTGGATAAAAAACATGTCTTAAAATGTCTTTTGAGACAACGAAACTTATTAAAGAAGCGACCAAGATCATTGCCCAAAAAGGAAATATCCTTTCAGAAAAATTGATGAAGCTGGCAAAAATCAGATTGGACCAGATAAAAAAAACGATAAAATTAGTAGTACTTAGAATAGGAAGAGCGGTTTTGTCCAAGGGATAATCTTTCAATCTGCCTCTTGCCAAAAGTTCAAAATAAAAAAGCAAGGCAAGAAGTCCAATTAGCACATAGCGAACAATGGCTGTGTCCATTAAAGATAAAACGGGCAGGCTTCCCAACACAAGTAGAAGCGGAATAAGAGTGTCGGTAAATTTCCCGGCAGTTTTTTTTACCAGAAAGAAAATAGTAATTCCTATGAGGAAAAGAATCAACCAAAAATGAGGATGAGAATAGAAAAACAAAGTAAAAATAATCGCCGAAATAAAAGCCAAAGATGAGAGAAAGGGCAGGAAGCGAAAAAACATAGGAACGATAAAGTTAATTTTAATTTATTTTATATCTTCAAATTCTAACACTAGAATTTAGAAAGATAAAGATAGGCGGATAAATGGAAAATGGAAAAATCAAAACGAAAAATGACAGATTAAAATGTAAAATGGATACTTCAAGAAACTAATGAGGTAGTGTCATCCCGGGCCCCAAACCATTCGGTACGGGGCCCGGGATGACACGATGAGTCGTTTCTTAAAAATATTTATTTCATTTTGTATTTTGATTTTTCCATTTTCCATTTATTTTCTCCACTCCCTTCCTCTCACTTCCCTATGATATTTAATTGCAAACCGATGTGCTTCGTTTCTTATTTGCTCGATTAATTTTAAATCAGAAACGATATTTGCGAAGGAGGAAATATTTTTGCTATGGAATAAATCAAGTTTTTTTCTAGTTGGTCCCTTTGCCACTGCAATAATTGGAATGTTTAAATTTCTTTCCAAAAGGACTTTCGTGGCCATATTGAGATGCCCTTTTCCTCCGTCTAGAAGGATAAGATCTGGTTTTTTCCAGTCGTTTTCAAATCTCCTTTCTATTATTTCTTTCATCATTCCTATGTCGTTAATTTTGGAAATATTCTTAATTTTAAACTTTCGGTATTCGGATTTTTGAGGTTTAGAATTTTTGAAAACCACCATCGAACCGACGGCAAAGTCACCGGAAATATTAGAAATATCATATCCCTCTATGCGGATTTTCTTTGTTGATTGGGTAAAAGTTTCATTGGCTTCATCTCCTAAAATAAGAGCTACGTCTTGGATGTGTTTTAGAGCAAAAAGGGTGTTACGAATTTCTGCTGCTTTTTCAAATTTTTGCTCTTTTGAAAAATTTTTCATTTCTTGCTCAAGTTTTTTTATCAAAATTTTTTTCTTACCAGAAAGAACAGCTTCAATTCCTCGAATATTTTTTAAATAATCTTTCTTCGAGATTGCTCCGGCATAGGGTCCGGGGCATCTCCCTATTTCAAAGTCCAGACAGCCTTTCTCTGAAGACTCTTTTCTTGAATGAAAAGGAAATATCTTTCGAAGGAGTTTTAAGACAATCTCGGCCTGCCTCTTGGAAGTGTATGGGCCGTATATTTTTTTACTTTCGATCTTTCCTAAATCAGTTTTTCTTACAATTAAAATTCTAGGAAATTTCTCATTTTTAGTTATCGAAAAATAAGAAAAACTTTTGTCATCTTTGTCTTTAATATTATACTTTGGCTGATTTTTTTTAATTAATTCAGATTCTAAAATTAGTGCTTCAAGTACAGTTTCAGTTTTTTGAAATTTAATTTTTTTAATTTCTGAAACTAATTTTTCTGTTTTTGTATCATGGGCTCCAGTAAAATAAGAACCGACCCTGTCCTTTAGGGACGTGGCTTTTCCCACATAAATAATTTTTCCAGTCTGATCAAAATATTTATAAACCCCGGGAGATTTGGGGAGAATGGAGATTGTTTTTTTGAGGTGATCTTTCATTAGAAACATTTATTAAAAATTCTAAGAAACAAGATATTTCCACGTGTCATCCCGGCCTCCGAGCCGGGATCCAGGAAACAAAATTAGACTAACAGAATTTTAATTTAGTTTGTATTGTTAAACAACTAGACAGATTAAGATTTCGTTAGACTAACATTATTCTCCTGGATCCCGGGTCAAGCCCGGGATGACACACTAGCCGGGTATCGTTTTGAATTTGTTGTAATTTGTTTCTTGGAATTTGGAATAGTTTAATCAGTTTATTTTCCCCAAAACTTCTTTCAAAAAAATCCCTGTATAGCTATTTTCATAACGTGCAATTTCTTCTGGGGTGCCGGTAGCGATTAATTTTCCACCTCCTTCTCCGCCCTCTGGTCCAAGGTCAATAATCCAGTCAGCGTTTTTTATTACATCAAGATTGTGTTCAATTACAACTACAGTATTTCCTGCATCAACCAAGCGATTGAGGACTCCTAATAATTTCTTGATATCTTCAAAATGAAGTCCGGTAGTGGGTTCATCTAAGATGTAAAGGGTGTTGCCACGGGATCTTCTGGAAAGTTCGGAAGCCAATTTTATTCTTTGGGCTTCCCCGCCGGATAAAGTCGTGGCAGCCTGTCCTAAATTGATGTAACTTAATCCTACCTCTTCTAAAACCTTGAGCGGTTCATAAATTTCCGGAAAATTTTCAAAAAAGTTTTTCGCTTCACTGACGGTCATTTCCAAAACTTCGGCAATATTTTTTTCTTTAAACTTAACATTCAAAGTTTCGCTGTTATATCTTGCTCCTTTGCATACATCGCAAGGAAGATAAACATCAGGCATAAACTGCATTTCTACCTTGAGAAATCCTTCTCCCTTGCAATTGTCGCAACGTCCCCCTGCAACATTAAAAGAAAATCTGCCCGGAAGATAGCCTCTGGCTCTGGCGTCTTTGGTTCCGGCAAAAATATTTCTGACAGGAGTGAACAACCCGGTGTAAGTGGCAGGATTAGATCGAGGAGTTCTTCCGATAGGAGACTGATCGACAGAGATTACTTTCTCTATTGCCTCAATGCCGGTAATCTCTCTGAAAGCACCTGGTTTTTCGAGAGACCTCATCAGCTTGGAAGAAAGATGTTTGTAAAGTATTTCCTCCACTAAAGTTGATTTTCCACTGCCACTCACTCCGGTGACACAAGTAAAAACTTTAAGAGGAAAAGCCACGGTTAAATTTTTTAAATTATTCTCCCTTGCTTCTTTAACCGTAATCATTTTTTTATTTTTTACTGGCCTTCTGATTTTAGGAGTTTCAATTCGCTCTTCTCCTTTGAGGTATTTTACCGTAATTGAATTTTTGCTTTTTAAAAACTTTTCCAAATTACCCTCTGCTACGATTTCCCCTCCTAATTTTCCAGCGCCGGGACCAATATCAACGACATGATCAGCTGAGCGAATTGTTTCTTCGTCATGCTCGATCACGATCAAAGTGTTACCGATTTCTCGAAGTTTATGGAGAGCGCTAAGAAGCTTCCGGTTGTCTCGGGAATGGAGTCCGATTGATGGTTCGTCGAGGACATAAAGCACTCCAGAAAGACCAGACCCAATCTGAGAAGCTAGCCTAATTCTTTGTGTTTCTCCTCCTGCTAATGTGTTGGCTGATCTTTCCAAGCTTAGATAAGAAAGACCAACATTGTTAAGAAAATTCAAACGGCTTTTTATTTCCTGAATAATTCTTTTTCCAATTAACTCTTCCCTCTTGGAAAGTTTTAGTTCTTCTATGAAATCAAGAGATTTTTGAATACTGATCTTCTCAAATTCATAAATATTTTTTCCTCCTATGGTGATCAAGAGAACCTCTTTTTTATACCTTGATCCCCCGCAAACAGAACATTTTTTCTGTGACATATATTTTTCAATATCATTTCGAACTGCGTCGGAGTTGGTTTTAAAGTAACGATCCTTGAGAAATCCTGTTATTCCTTTCCATTCTATATGGAAACGCCAAACTGAGCCGGTTTTAGAGTGGATTTTGACTGGAATACGAGGAGGATTTTCGTCTCCAAAAAGAAGAATTTTTATTTGGTAATCCGATAAATCAGAAATACGAGCGTTTTCTGGGATGTGGTAATATTTTGCGACTGCCCGCAGAATTAATGCTTGGTAATTATTTTTTTTATAGCTCCAAGGCAAAAGACCTCCATCGGCAATAGTTTTGCTTTTATCAGGCATGACCAGATCGACGTCTATTTCTTTTTTTGCTCCCAGTCCTTCACATTCGGGGCAAGCGCCATAGGGGCTGTTAAAAGAAAAAAGACGTGGTTCAAGATCGGGAAACTCAATTTCGTGAACAGGACAGGAAAACTTTTGATTAAAAATTTGTTCTTGTTTTTCGTTTTTGATTTTAACGATTCCTTCAGCTAGTTTTAGGGCGAGCTCCACCCCTTCAAAAATACGGGAAATTGCTTTTTCATCTATTTTTACTTCGTCGACTACAATATCAATATCATGTTTCTTGTGCTTCTCTAAATTGATTTCGTTTTCTTCTTGTTCAGATAAATCGATTTTCTTTTGGTCGACATAAACAAAAGAAAAACCCCTTTTTTTGAAATCCGAAATTAGCTCTTTGTATTCTCCTTTTCTAGATCTAACAACAGGAGCGATTATTTCTATTTCTTTTTCTGCTTTGATATCTAGAATTCTCTCTACTATTTCGTCCGTAGACAAACGAGAAATTTCTCTTCCGCAAATCGGACAATGAGGAATTCCGATCTTCGAATAAAGAAGGCGCAAATAATCGTGAATTTCTGTCACCGTTCCCACGGTGGATCTGGGATTGTGAGAAGAAGATTTCTGGTCGATAGAAATAGCCGGACTCAGTCCCTCAATGTAGTCAACATCGGGCTTATCCATCTGCCCCAAAAATTGTCTGGCATAACTCGACAAACTCTCGAGATATCTCCTCTGTCCTTCTGCAAAAATAGTATCAAAAGCCAAAGTCGACTTTCCTGAGCCACTTAGTCCCGTGAAAACAATAAACTTATCCCGTGGCAAAACCAGATCGATATTTTTGAGATTGTGCTCGCGGGCACCTTTAATAATGATTTTTTCCATAGTTTTATAAGTTTATTGAGCGTGTTTTATTGTAAATACAGCGTGTCATCCCGGCCTCCGAGCCGGGATCCAGGAGAACAATATTAGACTAGTAAAATGTTTTTTTGTCTAGTCTTTTGCAAATACACACTAAATAATGCTCTATTAGCCTAACTGCCTGCCGGTAGGCAAGAAGCTCGGGATGACACAAGGGCGGTTAGTTCTTTATATTAACGATTAGGACTACAAGTTTCTTTCTTTTTATTGCATAAATAATCCGATACGGCCAGACACGAAGTGAAAAATAATCTTCGTATTGACCCTTCAATTTTTTACCCAAAAAAGGATTTTTAGCCAGACTCAAAAAAGTTTTGATAATTTTAATTTGATCTTTCTTGCCAATTTTTTTGATTTCTTTCTGGACTTTTTTTGGAATAATTATTTGAAATTCCATGGTTATTTTTTCTTAGATTTACGGACGAAACCCTCTTCGGCAAGATATTCTTCTAGCGTCACATAGTCTTTATTTTTATATTCCTTCTCGGCCTTTTGAACATCTTTTTTTAAATTAGGCAGTTCTCTCATAGTTTCAATTGTCTCTTGCCAAGATTCAAATTCCTCGGCTGAAATTAAAACAACTTTGGGTTTCCCCTTCTCAGTCAAAGTATAAAAATTACCAGGAGTTTGGATTTCATCACTGATCTGAAAAATTCTTTTACGAGCCTCAGAAATGGAAATGCAAGTTTGGGTGTTCATTTTTTGAAATTAAATAATTATATATGTACATTAAAACGTACATATTTTTTAGTCAATTTCTAGAAATAAATATTTTTTATCTATAAAGTTCGCTGTGTGTTCCGATGGCAATAAAAACCACCTCATCACCCCCTTTTTCCTCATAAAGAGCACGTACATCTCCTGTTATATTAATACTTCGAAGCCCCTGCATCTTACCGATGAGGGCATGATTGCGAAGTAAGATAGAATTTGGATTACTGATAAAAAATTCCAATCTTAAATTAAAAACTTTTTGAATTTCAAGGGGAGATTTTTTGTACTGTTTCCTGAATTTTTTCGAGAATCTTACTTTCATCGACTTTATTTATTAAGCCATTTTATTGCATCTTTGGAAGTATCAAAAGATGGAGAAATTTCCCCTTTTGCAATTTCTTTTTTCGATTCTTCGACCATATCCAAAAGATACTGAGTCGGCTCTTCGTATCGGGAGGAGAAAAAAACTGTTTCGGTTTCGACAAAATGGCGCAGGTAAGCATTCAGAAGGCTACTAAGGCTAAACCCCAAATTTTTAGCGACTTTTTGAGCTTGTTTTTTGATTTTCGGATCAGTTTTAATGTTGATTAGGGCAGAGTTCATTTTTTTGAGATTAATATTTATGTATACTTTATATATACAATGTATATGTTTGTCAATTGTGAAAAATAAAATTTACAGCTAGTTTTTCAATTTTAACTTCCTTAATTCCCCAATCTCATCCCGAATAACAGTCGCCCTTTCGAACTCTAGATTGCGAGCAGCCTCTTTCATTTCTTTTTCTCTTTGTTTGATATATCCCGCGATATCTTCAATATTCGTGAGGTCCATGAACTCCCTCGAAATTTCCGGCTTGAGTTCGTGGTCGACGATAGATTCGATCTTTTTGCGGATGGATTTGGGAGTAATCTGATTTTTTCGATTATATTCTTCCTGTTTTTTTCTGCGGCGCTCGGTTTCTCTGATGGCTCTTTCCATTGAGCCGGTGATGTTGTCGGCGTAGAGAATGACTCGGCCGGCGACGTTGCGGGCGGCTCTCCCGATGGTTTGGATGAGGGAGGTTTCACTGCGAAGGAACCCTTCTTTGTCAGCGTCCAGAATGGCAACCAGAGTTACTTCTGGAAGGTCAAGCCCCTCACGAAGCAAGTTTACCCCGACCAAAATATCAAATTTTCCTCTGCGAAGGTCTTCTAGAATCCTGATTCTTTCAATAGTGTCCACCCCGGAATGAAGATAACGGGATTTGGTTTTTTGTTCGGCGAGGAATTCAGACAAATCTTCCGCCATTTTTTTTGTAAGGGTGGTGACTAAAACTCTGCCTCCTTTTGCCACTTCCTTTTTTATTTCTTCCACGACATCCTTCACCTGACCTTGAGCGGGTCGCAAGATGAGTGTCGGGTCGACCAGTCCGGTGGGTCTGATTATTTGTTCAATAAACTTGGGGGATTTTTCTTTTTCATATTTACTAGGTGTGGCGGAAGTAAAAATCACTTGGTTAATTTTCTTTTCAAATTCTTCGAATCGAAGGGGTCGGTTATCAAGAGCGCTGGGAAGGCGGAATCCGTTTTCAATCAAGTTGGTTTTTCGAGAAAAATCCCCGCTGTACATCGCTCCCAACTGTGGTACGGTGACGTGCGATTCATCAATCACCATCAAGAAATCTTTGGGGAAATAATCGATTAGAGTGTAGGGCGCTTCCCCCGCTTCCCTACCGCTTAGATATCTTGAATAATTTTCGATTCCGTTGCAGTATCCGATTTCTTTCATCATTTCAAGGTCTTGTTTAGTTCTTCTCTCAATTCTTTGCGCTTCTAGCAACTGGTTATTTTTTTGAAAATATTTAATTCTTTCTAAGAGTTCTTTTTCGATTCCTGAAAGCGCCTCTCCCATTATTTTTTCTGGAACAACAAAATGTTTAGCGGGGTAAAGATAGACTTTTTCTAATTTTCCCAGCTCCTCTCCGGATACAAGATCATACTCGGAAATTTTATTGATTAATCCTCCTCTGGCGTCAATTCTGGTTAAAATTTCTCTGGCGGGAGAGACAATTTCAAATATTTCTCCTCGTACTCGAAATTTTCCGCGAGTTAATATTTCTGATCGCTCGTAATGCATTTCAATAAGATTTTCAATTGTTTTTTCCCTTTCTAGTTTTTCTCCTAGGAGAAATTTTAAAGAAATATTACCATAAAACTCCGGAGAACCTAAACCATAAATGCAAGAAACCGAGGCAACGATAACAACGTCACTCCGAGACATTAAAGCTGAAGTTGAAGCGTGTCTTAGACGGTCTATTTCTTCGTTGATTTGAGCTTCTTTTTCGATATAAGTATCAGTAGCTGAAAGATAGGCTTCGGGTTGGTAATAATCATAATAAGAAACAAAATATTCCACTGCGTTTTTTGGAAAGAAAGTGCGGAACTCCTGAGCGAGTTGAGCCGCAAGAGTTTTGTTGTGGGCGATTACTAAAGTAGGTTTCTGGACTTTTTCAATTACCTTGGCAACAGTAAAAGTCTTTCCCGACCCGGTTACTCCAAGGAGGGTTTGAAATTTTTCCCGATTTTTTAGGTTGTTTACCAATTTATCGATTGCCTGAGGTTGATCCCCGGCAGGAGCGAATTTGGAGGAAATTTGAAACAAGACGATAAATTAAAATATTTTAACAATGATGTAAACAAAGAAAAACCAAAATAATACGTAGTTTCAGTATCCAGGCTAGACTCATTAATTATTCTAATTGTTCTAATTACTCTAATTATTCTAAACAAAATACCAAAAACCAATTTCTAAGTTTTATTTTTTGGTACTTGGTGCTTTTTTAGGTCAATTAGTATAATTAGAACAATTAGATTAATTTTCCATCTTCCTGGATCCCCGGTCTAAACGCCAAG
Organism: bacterium; assembly: GCA_021779915.1. Lineage (GTDB taxonomy): Bacteria > Patescibacteriota > Minisyncoccia > CAIUEV01 > CAIUEV01 > JAJXZR01. The sequence continues at coordinate 20,568 of JAJXZR010000041.1, read as the reverse complement.
GATGACACCTGATTTTTTTATGTTACACTAAGCATAGTGCATTAATTATTAAAACAAAAAAATGAAAAAATACATTTTCATAGGCATTGCCACAATTGTTTTGGTAATGGGGGCGGGAATTTTTTTGGGAGTGAAAAATAATTTTGTTAATACTGCCAAACAATCTAACGTATATACTGTAACTTCAGGCAGTCAAGAAGGATTGGGAGAAGCAAAGCAGGAAAATGTTGTTATTACATATACTGATTCTGGTTTCTCTCCTAATGTGTTAAGTGTACGCAACGGAGGCACGGTGGTTTTTAAAAACGAAAGCAATAAGCCAATGCTCATCGCGTCCGCCCCTCACCCGGCGGACAATGACTATCCGGAATTAAACTCAACAAAATCACTCAATAAAGGCGAGTCTTACTCATTTACTTTTACGAAATCCGGATCCTGGGGATTTCACAATAATCTTTATCCCAGCGATACTGGGATGATCACAGTACAGTGATAAAGGAAAAAGACAGAGATTTTCCCTGTCTTTTTGTTGATTCTAAACTCTTGTTTGCCAACACGGAAAGTTCGCGTCTTCCAGTAAATCCGAATTTTTTTCTTGTTCAAATTTTGATCTGATCCTGCATGCCGTGAACACTTCCCTGAAGCTTTTGTAATGAGTGCTATTGCGAAAATCTTCGAAGATTTCTTTGGCTATCTTGATTTCTTCTTTCATTATTCCCTCCTTTTGAATGTGTTCTATGTGGGCTGTGTTTTTTAACACAGGTTATTCTTTTTTACAAGAAAAAAATAGGTTAGAAAGTTTAAAATGTTACAAAAATAGTAATAATATGTCATCCCGGGCTTGATCCGGGATCTAGGAGAACGTAAAATTATTCTAATTAACCTAATTATTTTAATTGACCTAAAAAAGCACCAACTAAATAAATCGATTTAGGATTTATGATTTAGGATTTAAGGAAAAATAACAAAATAAGGTTTAATTGGGATTTTGTTTAGAACAATTAGAATAATTGGTGAGGCTAACCTGGATCCCGGGTCAAGCCCGGGATGACACAGGCAATTATTTTCTTTCCAAATCTCCAAAAATTCCTAACTTCCAACCTTCATCTTTCTAATCGCCTTCCTAATTTCTCTATAATCCGGAACTGTTTGCGCCACTAACAGCCAGAAGTTTTTTGAATGGTTGAATTCTTTTAAGTGGCAAAGTTCGTGGGAAATTACGTAGTCCATATATTTTCTTGGAAGAAGCGCGATTCGATAATTGAAATTTAAGTTGCCCTTTTTGCTACAACTTCCCCACCGAGTTCTTTGGTTTCTGATTGAAATTCGGCTGTAGGAAAAATTATAAAATTCATTTATTTCCCCCACTCTTTTGCAGATCAATTCTCTTGCGGATTCTTTAAATTTCAAGTATTTTTTCTTTTCTAAAGAAGGTTTTTTCCTCACTTTTTTCCTTTTTGGCCGGCGTAAATTTTGAAAAAAACAAAAAAACAATCCCATCAGTTTTTTAGGGTTATTAATGATTTAATAAAATTTTGCTCTTACCAATTTTCGCAAAGAGTTTCAAAATAGGCTTTCGGATGGTCACAGGCGGGGCATTTTTCAGGAGCTTCTTCTCCAAGGTGAATGTAACCACAGTTTCTGCATTTCCAAACAGTTTCATTCTCTTTCTTCCAAACTTTATCCTCCTCAATATTGGAGAGAAGACCCAAATATCTTTTTTCATGTTGTCTTTCTGCTACAGCAATGCTTCTGAAAGTTTGGGCAACTGTCGGGAAACCTTCTTTTTCAGCAACAGCTACAAAATCAGGGTACATGCTATTATACTCATGATTTTCCCCCTCGGCGGAAGCTTTCAAGTTTTCTTTTGTGTTGCCGATGGTACCAGCTGGAAAAGAAGCAGTAACTTCAACAGCTCCTCCTTCAAGATACTTGAAAAGTCTTTTGGCGTGTTCCTTTTCGTTGTCAGCCGTTTCTAAAAAAAGGGCGGAAATTTGTTCATACCCTTCTTTTTTAGCAACCGAAGCAAAATAAGTGTATCGGTTTCGTGCTTGGGATTCTCCCGCAAAAGCGGCGAGTAAATTTTTTTCAGTTTGAGATCCTTTTAAGTTCATAATTTTTATTTATAGCGTTAATTTAATACTCCAAAGACCGTGAATATTGCAATAAGCTCTGACGAGAACGATTTTCTCTTGAGGCAGAAACTCAAATTCTGGAAGATCACCCGGTTTTAGCAGTTTTCTAACGCATTCATTGTTCGCGTACTTGATTTCTATCCATTCAATAAAATGGGCTTCTTCCATAGGATGGGAAATACTTCCAATTTTAGCTTTTATTCCTTTTGCAGTTTGCTCCAAAACGGGAAGATGCTTTTCTGTAAAACCCTCCTCTTCATTTTTCTCTTCTTGTAAATTCATGGGCACTTGACAACAAACCAACTCCCCCCCACCCGCATGAATGACCTCAACCATATTTCCGCAAACACTGCATTTGTAAATTTGAGATAGTTCTGTCATTGTTTTTTAGTTAAAAATTTTCCTACCGTTATTATAACATATTTGCCCAATTAGACAAAATGATAGGATGGAATTTTGCTTATGAGTTTAGCTGTGATAATAAAAGGGTAGTGTAAAGACGGGGTATGGCCTAATTGGCTAAGGTGTCTGCTTTGGGAGCAGGAGATTCCGGGTTCGAGTCCCGGTACCCCGACAAAAAATAATTTTTAATGATCAATTTCCCCGCCAAAGGCGGGAAAATTAGAAATTGAAAATTAATAATATTGTCTAAGGCAAAAATTACGATTAAAATCACGACAAGTCTCACCCGTGGAGTTTAAAAGTTCGTTTTTTGTTTGCCGTTGTAGCTCAGTTGGTAGAGCAACTCCATGGTAAGGAGTAGGTCATCGGTTCAAGTCCGATCAACGGCTCAAGATTAGTTCATAAAGTTCATAAAGTTCATAAAGTTCATAAAGTTCATAAAAAATTTTACTTGATAAACTTTATAAACTTTATAAACTTTATAAACTTTATGAACTTTATAAACTAGTTTAATTCTCGTGAAAAACAAAAAAATACAAATAGTTGTAAAAACAGTTTTGCCTTGGGTTATTCTTCTTTCTGTTGCGGGAGTGGTCGGTACTTGGTTTTTATTTTCTAAATTGGATGCAGAGGAAAAGGTTTTAGAAGAAACGATGCAGAATTATTCTGATACGATGGATCAATTGAAATCATTTAATGAGATTAAAAAAACCTACGATTCATACAGTGGAGACAAGGATAAGTTTCAAAATATGACCGTTAGCAAAAACAGCACTCTCGATCTGATAAAAGAATTGGAGGAAGCTGCGAAATTAACCGGAGTATCTTTAAAAACTAGTGTAGGAAGCAAGCCACTTGCTCAAAAGACGGTGGCTGTTACGAACTCCTTGAGCAGTGCAAATGATAATAATAATTCAGACTCTTCAACTGGAAAAGTCGATGAAGTATGGTTGAAGGCGGATATTGACGGTAGCTTTGAAAAGACGGTTCAGTTTATAAAATATGTTGAAAATGCTGATAAAATAGTCGCTATAACCTCCCTTTCAATCGGTCAATTGAAAACTTCAACACCTGAAGAAATGCTTGTCAATAAAGACGGATCCTTAGGAATAATACATTCGTCCCTATTAATTTCAAACAATTTTTAATCTTTTTGAGAGTATGCTTACAAGAAATGGTTTTAAAAAAATTGAAAAATGGACTTCCTTCGGAGCTTTGATTGTTACATCTCTTTTTGCGACCGTGGCTTTGGGAGGGATAGTCTATTTATATCTTTTGTTTGTAATGCAGGGAGTTAGTACCGGTGTTGATAAAACAGACCTAGCTTCTTCGATAAGGGGAGATAAAAGGCAAGAACTTTTAAAGTTTCTGGATGATCGGGCAAAGAAAAAAGACGAGGCACTGTCACCTTTTTCTGGTAGTTCCGATGGTAATCAAAATAAAAAAGATCCATTTAATTTACCGTAAATAATGCAGTGTCATCCCGGGCTTCTTGCCTACCTTGCCTACCGGCAGGCAGGGATCCGAGATCCAGGAAAGTAAGACTTAAAATTCCAAATTCCAAGAAACAAATTACAAACAAGAATACAATTTTCTAAATTCAAAACATTATTTTTTTGTTTGGAATTTGTAATTTTGAATTTGTTTGTAATTTGTTTCTTGGAATTTGGAATTTAATTAGATTAATTCTATTCTCCTGGATCCCCGGTCGACACGCCGGGGATGACACGGTTTGCAGTAATATAATTAAATATGCAACTCTCTATAATCATCCCTGCCTTTTTTGGAGAAGATATCTTTGAGGAGTGTTTAGAATCTCTTTATCGTAGCTCGGAGGATCTTCTTGGCAATGGAAATTGGGAAATTTTAGTTTACAACAATGGTTTTGAACCGGGAAGATGGCAGGAACTTCAAGAGGTTTTTCCCAAGATAAAGTTCTATGGTGAAGGAAAAAATGTTGGTTTTTCGGAAGGGAATAATTTTTTGATTGAAAAATGCAAAGGCGAGTATATTTTATTACTCAACCAAGACGTGTTTATCAAAAGAAAAGTGGTTGAAAAGTTAATTCAATTTTTAGAAGTTAACAAAGAATATTCTTGTGTCGCTCCGCAACTTCGTTTCAAAAGCGGTGAGATTCAAAATTCTTGTCGCCCCTTCCCTACCTTTGGTCTTTTTATAAAAGATATTTTTACCGGTGGTAAAAGCTATCGATCTTTTTATTTTCCAGACAAGGACTCGGAAGTTGATCAGCCAATGGCTAGTTGTCTTTTGTATCGCAAAGAGGTTATTGACAAACTAGGGGGATTTGATTCTAACCCCCATTTCTTTTTATTTTTCAATGATGTCGATTTAAGTTATAGAACAAAAAATGAGTTGGGAGGAAAAAGTTATTTTTTGGCTTCCGTTTATGCTTATCATCTCCACGGAAGCAGTACGGCTATACTTCCTGAATTTAAAAGGCTGTTTCTCTGGTGGAAGGGGTTAGGACGGTTTTGGTATAAAACGGGAGACAATTATTTCTGGGCTTATTTCAAAGCATTGATAATCACGAAGCTGAATTGGCTATCGAAAGTAGGAAGGGAGATTATTAAATAATTTCTAATTTTCAATTTTCCCGCCCTAGGCGGGTCGCCTAAGGAGACAATTTCCAAATAATTTTCAATGACGGAATGATTTAATGCTTTAAGCAATGTCCATACCCAATGTGTCATCCCCGGCGTGTCGACCGGGGATCCAGGAGAACGACATTAGTCTGATAAAATGTTCTTTTGTTTAGTTTCTTAATAATACACATTAAAATAACACTCAATTAGTCTAACTGGATCCCGGGTCAAGCCCGGGATGACATGCAACTGTTAATTTTACTTTGTTTGAAAATTAATGAATTATAAAATTGAAAATTGATTGAGAATTAGAAATTGAAAATTATTTCTCCGCTTGCTCTTTTTATAAAAATAAAGCTCTATAAAAACAGAAAACCCAAAATTATTTTGGGTTTAACGTTGAAATATAAATATGTTGGTTGGGGATATAAAGCTGTAGACAATCTTCCTGCTACTTTAGAACAGGAGGGAAGGGTTCCCGAGGAGGATCCGAGCAGCACCCAGAAACCCTGTTTCTAGGAACTCTCCCGAGGCTGTTTATAAAACCAAGTGGCAACGCCTCATTGTCTACAGATTGCTATCCCCTTTCCAAAAAAGGGAATTCAAAGCAAAACAAATCCAAATAGATTTTGTCGTTTTGTTTTGAACGGGTAATTAAACCATCACTTTAAATTTTGTCAAGTTTTGTGTAACTATTTAGGGATTGACTTCGGTCAAAAAAAAATCGGACTGGCTGTTTCTCCCTCTGGAATTATGGCTTTCGGATATGGGGTTATTGCTAACAGCGGTAATTTGTGGAAGGTTTTGGAAGAGGTAATATCGAACCAGCAAATAGATTCGGTCGTCTTAGGTCTTTCCCTCAGTACTGATGGAACCGAAACCCCATCCTCCTTAGCGACTGTTCGCTTTCAAAAAGAATTTCAAAAGCACTTCAAAAAAATTCCCATAACAACCATTGACGAAAGATTTACGTCCAAAGAAGCCCAAAGAAACCTCAGGGGATCAAAGAAGGACGACAAAGAAGCGGCCAGAATTATTTTGCAGAGCTACCTAGATAAACGTAAAATTGAGAATGAAAAATGCAAAACTAAGGGGTAAGAGCGATCACTCGAATTTTATCGTTACCTGCCTGCCGTCAGGTAGACACTTTTAATTTTACATTGTTTACTGAAATTACCTCATTTTAAATTTCGTGTTATCTTTAAAGTTAGGAAATAAAGTATCGTTTTTAAAAATAAAAACTCTTGCAAACCCGCTAGACAAGCCGATTTGGGAGCAAATGTCTTTTGCCCAAACCATCCAAGGAAACGGGGCTTTTTAAAGGTCTGTTTTTTTATAACAGAAAGGGTTTTTATGACCTCAAATCACACCAGAAAATTTCAAATTAATAAAATAAACATCATGTCAGAATCGAAAAAAAAACAATCTTCATTTGAATTGAATTTAAGAGAAGATGTGACTGATAAGGCCTTATTTGTCCGTACCAGTGGGGATGAAATGGAGAAGTGGAACGCTACTCGTATTACTGAAAATTTGGTTAGAGAAACAGGAATCAGCATGCGAATCGCTTCTGAAATAACTAAAGAGGTAGAAGAACAGATGTTCGAGGGAAAAATCAAATTTATCACAACCAGGCTTATTCGAGAGCTTGTCCTCGGACAGCTTTTGGAAAGAGGCTTGGAGGAAGCTCACAAAAGATACAGCCGATTAGGTTTTCCGATTTTCGATGTAGAACAGATTATTGGGAATGAAACGAATAAAGATAATGCCAATGTTCCTCACGGTCCGGAAGCTACTAACCTCACTTTAGCTGAGGGGATAAAAAAAGAATATGCCCTTTTGCGAGTATTCTCCCAAGATGTCAGCGATGCCCATGCCAGAGGAGACATCCATCTTCACGATCTTGGAATGGTTGATCGGCCTTATTGCTCTGGTCAGTCGCTTGAGTACGTGAAAAAATATGGATTAGACCTGACCTCTTCCCTGGCTCAAGCCAAACCAGCCAAACATCCGGAAGTGTTGATTGCTCATTTGATAAAACTATCGGCCGCTTTACAATGTCATTTTTCTGGAGCAATCGGTTGGGATGCCATCAACGTTTTTCTAGCCCCCTATTTGGTAGGAAAAAGTGAAGAAGAAATCAAACAATTGGCTCAAATTTTAATTTATGAATTTTCTCAGCAGGCGGTTGCGCGAGGTGGCCAGGCTATTTTCTCCGATATAAATCTTTATTGGGAAGTGCCTAGACACTTTCAAGATGTGGAGGCAATTGGTCCGGGAGGGGTTTACACAGGAAAAACATATTCAGAATACATTAAAGAATCGCAGGCTTTTGTCAAGGCGCTTTTTGAAGTTTATCTCGAGGGAGATGCTTCGGGCAGACCTTTCTTCTTCCCTAAACCCCTGATGCATATTACTGAAGATTTTTTCAAAACTCCCGGACACGAAGAGTTTCTGCTGATTATTTCCAGGGTTGCTTCCGAAAAAGGTAATACTTATTTTGTTTTTGACAGACGTAACGAGGCAAAAATTTCCGAGTGTTGCCGTCTTTCCTTTAAGCTTGAAAGAAGTGATATAGAGGATGCCAAGAAACCTTGGAGAATGAGATATTCCGCATTGCAAAATATTTCAATCAATCTTCCTCGAGTGGCCTATAAAGCTGGAGGAAATGACGAAGTATTTTTTGCGGAACTAAAAAATCTTATGAACACTGTTGTTAAAGGTCACCGACAGAAAAGAATATTTCTTGAACATTTACTCGCCAAGGGCACGGATGGGCCTCTGGGGCTCCTAGCGATTAAAAAACCGGACGACGAGCACGCCTATCTCAGGCTTCATCGAGTTACTAATTTGGTGGGACTTGTCGGATTAAACGAAGCAGTCCAATATCATTTAGGAGAAGAACTTCATGAGTCAAGAAGGGCTTTAAAATTTGGTCTCAAAGTGATTGCCGAATTAAAATTACTTTGTGAAAGTTTTTCGGAGCGCTTCGGACTCCGTCTTGTCCTTGAGCAGACACCTGCCGAAACAACGGCTTATCGATTTTCCAAGCTAGATTTAAACTGGTTTGAAAGAGCCGCTAAAACCGTAGTTAAGGGGGATATAAAAAGTGGAGAAGTTTATTATACTAATTCAACTCAAATAAATATCGGAGCCCCTTTTGATCCTCTCGAGAGAATTAGGATTGAAGGGCTTTTTCACCCGATGATCGATGCGGGAGCACTCACTCACATTTGGCTGGGAGAATCCAAACCACCCGCCGAAGGAATTGCGGCTCTGGTGGAAAAAAGTTTTCGTATGACGGAAGTGGCACAAATCGCCTTCTCGCCTGACTTTTTGTATTGCAACGATTGTGGGCATATTGAACGGGGAGCCCTCAAAGAAAAAGAAGAAGTGGGAAAGGAATAAAAATAAGGATATTTTTTGATTTTATTTTTATAATGTAAATCCCTCAAGCTAGATTAATACTTGATTTAGAACCTCTCTTGATTTTCGTTTTATTTTTGGGTATTTACAAAAATATTCTTTGGATTTCTTTATATTATAAAGAGAAAAATAATTGCAAATGAAATGCAACAGACTAAAAAAGTAACCCTAGAAAAATTGGCTTTAGCAATAGACCAACTGTCCAAAAAGATGGATAAAGGGTTTTTAAATATGGATCAGAACTTTGAAAGGAAAACAAACAAAGGGTTTCTGAATATGGAACAAAAATTCGATAAGAATATGAGCAAAGGATTCCTAGATATGGAACAGACCTTTGATAAAAAGATGAGCAAAGGATTCCTAGATATGGAACAGAATTTTGATAAAAAGATGGATAAAGGGTTTCTGAACATGGAACAGAAATTAGAGAAAAAGATCGATGATAAAATCGAGGGATTGGCCATAATAGTGAAAAAGGAATTTGATCAAGTGTATAAAAAATTAGATGATATTTCTTATGATGTAAAGAATCTTAAAAAAAGTAACAATAAATTAGAAGAAAAACAAAACGATAATGCAATCAGACTAGTTTTTTTAGAAAACGGAAAGCGTTTTATGGAAAATGAACAAGATAAAATAAAAGCGAGAATTTCTAAGTTGGAAGTCAAGAACAAAATGGGTGTTTGCAACAGCTAGCATATTTTACAAATCACAATTCTGGTGATAAATATTGATTAAAACTAAATATAGCGTTCTTTTTCGTTTGATAGGCTTTATAATTTAGTAATTCGATAGACAAATAATGGCTTATACTCCTTCTAAAATAGAACCGAAATGGCAAAAATATTGGGCTAAGAACCCAGAACTTTCTAGAGCTTCGGATGAAAGCAAAAAAAAGAAATTTTATTGTCTTTGTATGTTTCCCTACCCGTCTGGGGAGGGATTGCACGTTGGTCATGTTGAATCTTATACTGCGACCGATATTGTAGCTCGCTACAAAAGAATGCAGGGGTTTAATGTTCTTTATCCGATGGGTTGGGATGCTTTTGGTCTCCCGGCGGAAAATTATGCTATTAAAAACGGAAAACACCCGGCTAAAACAACGGCAGAGAGCATCAAAGTTTTTAAAAAACAAATGGGCTCACTTGGTTTGAGTTATGACTGGGATAGAGAGTTGAACAGTTCCCAGTCGGACTATTACAAATGGACGCAGTGGTTTTTTATTTTTCTTTGGAAAAGAGGCTTGGCCTACAAGAAAAAGGCGAAGGTCAATTGGTGCCCGAAATGCCAGACCAGTCTTGCCAATGAGCAAGTGATTTCTGGTAGATGTGAAAGATGTGAAAGTGAAGTTAACCAGAAAGAATTAGAGCAATGGTTTTTTCGAATCACGGATTATGCGGAAAAATTATTGCAAGGTTTGGAAAATTTGGACTGGCCTCAAAGTGTTAAAGATTTACAAAAAAATTGGATTGGCAAAAGTAACGGAGCGGAAATTGTTTTTGAAATAAAAAAAATCAATCCCAAGGATAAAAAATATTTTGATCAAAAAACATATTCCAATATTGAGATAGCCAGCAACTTAAAACGCTATCCGACGGTGGCGCGCGTAAAAGTTTTTACAACGAGACCCGATACCTTGTTTGGGGCGACTTACCTTGCTCTGGCACCAGACGGGAAATTTGTGGAAGAAGTGAAAGAATATATTGCCAATTTTGCTAAGATTAAGGCTTATCAAATTTCCGCTTCTGCCAAAAGTGAATTGCAAAGGACCAGTCTCGATAAGAAAAAAACTGGAGTGGAAATCCAGGGTTTGATTGCTGTTAATCCGGCCAACAACCAGCCTCTTCCAATCTGGGTGGCTGACTATATTATGGGCGATTATGGATCGGGAGCTATCATGGCGGTGCCAGCTCATGACCAAAGGGATTTTGAATTTGCCTTTAAAAACAAGCTACCAGTCGAGAGAGTGATTTACGAACAAGGAAAGCATTTGGCATTTCTTCCAATGTCTTTCCTCCAAAACCCTAAAGAAATTTTAGAAAATCTCAAAAATAATTTTGAATTGAATTTTCTTAATTTGAACAAAGTCGGATTTACCATTTCTTCAGACTTGAAAGTTGGAATACCCTATGGAATTTTTACACATATAAAAGGAGAAAATGAAATTGAAAAATATATCAAAATAATTCAAGGTGATCTGAAAAAAAATCGCTGGAGCGAAATTGTGGGAGGAAAATATTTTTCTTATGTTTTTGGTGACAAAATTATCAAAGATGACTTAAGGGAAAATGTCGAAGAGTTGCAAACAAGACTGAAAAAATCAGTTGAAATTCTTTTAAGGAGAAAAACAGAAGATCCCAGGTTGCCACTTCTTGAAAAAGTAGCGAATTCAAAAAATTTCTCGCCGGAATTTTTAAATTGGACGCTACCTGTCGGATTTTATCGAGAAGCAATTTGTGTCAGTTCCAAAGAAGGCTATCTTTGGAACTCGGCTTTCCTCGACGGAATGGGCGTGGAAAGAGCCAGCGACCGAATTACTGATTGGCTCGCAGAACAAAAAATTGGACAGCGGACGGTTAATTATCGCCTCCGAGATTGGTTGGTTTCTCGGCAAAGATATTGGGGGGCGCCCATCCCAATGGTTTATTGTGAAAAATGCGGTATCGTACCGGTTCCTGAAAAGGAACTCCCAGTGAGATTACCGGCTAAAGCGGAATTTGTTCCTACCGGTGAATCTCCACTCAAGCGGGATGAAAAATTTATCAATACCAAATGTCCTAAGTGTGACGCCGATGCTAAAAGAGAAGTTGATACAATGGACACTTTTGTTTGCTCCAGCTGGTATTTTTTTCGCTACACTGATCCCAAAAACGAAAAAGAGTTTGCCTCTCAAGAAAAAATCCGTCGTTTTATGCCAGTCGATCTTTATGTTGGAGGAATTGAGCATGCCGTTTTACATCTTCTTTATACCCGTTTTTTCACTAAAGTCTTGGAAGATGCTGGATACGTTGATTTTTCTGAACCATTTGAAAAATTGCGTAATCAAGGAATGATTCTTGGACCCGATCATAACAAAATGTCCAAGAGCAAAGGAAATGTAATTAATCCGGACGACATTGTCAGGGAAATGGGAGCCGACACCCTTCGACTTTACGAAATGTTTATGGGACCGCTAGAAGAAATGAAACCTTGGGATACCAAGGGTATTGTCGGTCTTCGAAGATTTTTGGAAAAGGTTTGGTCTCTTCAAGAAAAAGTGGAGAAACTTTCTGAACTAGAAGGACAAGGTCCGCCTTCGTCTGAGGGCTACGGTGGGCGAGGAGAAAAAATGGAAGCCAAAAAAATGTTACACCTCACGATTAAAAAAGTTAGTTCTGACATTGAGTCACTCTCCTTTAACACAGCTATTAGCCAGATGATGATTCTGACAAATAAATTACAAGCGGAAGAAAAAATTGATCAGAAAGATTATGAAATTTTTCTCAAAATTTTGAGTCCGTTTGCTCCCCACATAACCGAAGAACTTTGGGAATTGATGGGCAACAAAGAAAGTATTTTTAAAGAAGAATGGCCGATTCCTCTGGAGACCTTTCTTAAGCAAGAAAAAACGCTCTTAGTAGTTCAAATTAATGGCAAGAAGAGAGAATCAGTCAGTTTGCCTATAGAAATAACCGAGGAAGAAGTTTGTAAAATAGTTCTAGAGCTCCCCCGCCTCAAACCACTTCTTCAAGGGAAAAAAATAAAAAAATGGATTTATATTCCGGGGAGGATTTTGAATATAGTAGTCTGACGAAATGACGAATGACTAATGACGAATGACAAACCAAGTCCAAAATCCAAAGATTTAAAATATTTTGTTTTTTGTCTCCTTAGGCGACCTGTTTTGAGCGGGGACTTTGCCATTGATTCGACATTCGTCATTAGTCATTCGTCATTTGAAATTGTCATTTAATTAGATGAACCCTGCTATCGTTAGGAAGGTTAGAAACTTCTCCCCTCTCTTCCTCTGCCTTTGCCTCTTTAGTCAGTTTGTATTTATCAAGAAAAACTGCTCCTAGCTGTCCGAAGATGTCGGGTGCTTCTTCGAAGTGGACGAATTTGGGAAAAATTACTTCGCGTATTCTAGAGAAACAGCCTACGTAAACTAATTCTTTTTCCGAAGCATTAAAAACCAAGCTCTTGATCTCCCTGTCGCCTAAAATGAAAGAAGGACTTCTTATTGATTGGTTTCCAATAGTTATTTTGACGGAAGCAGACTGCCCCGGAAGTAGATTTTCAAAAGTTCCATATCTGCCGATTTGTTCATCTTGAATAGTATTTTTGATATAAAGATCTACTGTGGGAACAAGATCATTCCCAACCCCTTTAACGGAATAATAAACTAAAGGCGAACCGCGCTCACTTTCCTTGGCGATTTTGCCAACTCTCCACCAATCTTCACTTTCAACATAGCGAAGAATCCCGACAATGCTGGCCAAAAAAATGAGTGAAAACAAAAGTGCTTTCCAAATATCCTCCGCTAGTTTTTCCATAATTAATTTGGGGATGGGCTTAAGAAATTTTCAAAGTAAGTGTCATCCCCGGCGTGTCGCTGTGCCCCGTCGGATGACTGGGGACCGGGGATCCAGGAGAGTAGTAATAGTCTATTAGAATATTATTTTGTTCAGTTTCCTAAAATACACATCAAAACAACACCCTGTTAGTCTAACTGGATCCCTGGTCAAGCCCGGGATGACAAGTGGTATAAGCTTAAATTATTAATTTAGTTTTTATTTTAAACTTTTAACGTTCCTTTCTAATTTTATAATAAATCACACTTTCAAAATCGTGCAAATTTTTTATTTTTTTCTGAAAAACAAGTAAAGAAAATCTAAACTAACAATGTCGTATAATATTTTCCTAAAAAAATCCCAAGAGAAGCAGACCGATTCCTAAGATTGAAACAGCGTATCCGAGATAAGAATTGATTTTTGCGGTTACTGTTTTTTTGTAGAAATCCATGGTAATTTGGGGAAACATTAAGAGCATTAAACCCTTGACAAAGTTACAGTATTTTGTTTATTGATCAAAAAGTTTCAAATATTCATCAAAGACAAACAGTCTGTTTCTCTTAAATTTTGTAATTTCTTTCAAAATACCTTCTTTTTGGAAATGAGTTACTAGCGTGTTAGCTGACGGATTGGAAATTTCCAATTTTTTGGCTACTTGTTTTATATTAATAACTGGCTGAGAGTAAAGATACTCTAGCAAATTTTTTCCAACCTTTGCTCTTTTGCCTAAGTTCATTATTTTCTCCTCTGATTTATTTTTAATTGAGATTATGCGCTCAAAAGTCATCTTTCCTTTTTGAGATGTTTCGGAAATACCAATCAAGAAAAATTTTATCCATTGTTCTAAATTGTTAGAAGTTCTTACTGTTGTCAGACCGTCATAATAACTGCCTTTATTCTTCTCAAAAAAATCAGACAAATATAAAGTTGGTTTTTTTAATATGCCCTCACTTACTAAATAAAGTGTGATAAACAATCTTCCAATACGACCATTTCCGTCCAAAAAGGGATGAATAGTTTCGAACTGATAATGACTTATCGCTAGTTTAATAAGGTGCGGATTCGCTATTTTTTTGTTATGCCAAAACTTTTCTAAATCACTTAGTAATTCAGGAATTTCTTTAAAATGAGGAGGAATAAAAACAGCATCCCTAATTGACGATCCTCCAATCCAATTTTGACTCTTTCTAATTTCACCGGGATTTTTATATCTCCCTCTTACTCCATTAAGCAGTATTTTGTGAGTTTTTTTAAGAAGGCGTATTGAAAGAGGTAATTTCTTTAATTCAGTAATAGAAAAATTTATAGCTCTTATATAGTTTTGGATTTCTGTCCAATCGTTCCTTCTCTCCGGATCAATCTCTTGTCTTGGTAGAAAAGCTTCTTTCATTCCTGTTTTAGTTCCCTCGATGCGACTTGAAGTGGTCGCTTCTTTGTATAGATGCATACGAATAAAAAAATCAACGTCAGGAACCAGAAGGGAATAAGCATTAAGTTCGCCCAAATACCTCATAGCTTCTTCCAAGAGAATATTGATTTCGGGATCAGAAAAATTGTAGTGTTTGTTGATTAAAGTAGGAGAAAAACTCTGATATTGATATTGCTTTCTGTATCTCCCTGCATCAAATTTGTTTTGAAACATAACTTTAAATATAATTTTTTATATTTAAAGTTTAGTCACTAACTTTAAATAAGTCAAAAGTGTTGCCAGCAGAAATAATCACATCTAAGTTGTAGTACTTCGTTGGCTTAAATAAGCCAAATCCGGAAATTCCGGTTTTGGCTTTAATAGTGGATTTTTTTGATAATTCATTCTCCTTATAAAGGTTTCTTATGTGTTCATTTACAGTTCTAATATCTTTTTGAAACAACTCTGCCATTTGCTTTTGATTCAACCAAACAGTTTCATCTTCAAGATTTACTTCTATCTCCGTTCCCCCATCTTCTGTACTGTAGATAATTACTTTGTTACTTGATTCTTTTTCCATGTTTTTGAGATTAAAATAAATTATTTTAATCTCAACCTAACATGGCAGACATAAAATTTTTCTAAAATAAAAATAAAACGAAAATCAGGTTTTCGTTTTATTTAGTTCCCCGCTCTGAGTCCCCTATCTCAGTAACATTCCCACTCTTTTTCTCACATAAAAAAATAATCACGCGGTAAGCGCTGCCTGTCAGGCGTAATTCTTTTTGAGAGGATCTAGATTTAATTTTTTTCAATTTTCTTTCAATTCTTTGGCGTTGATTTTTTCTTTGCCCAAACCAAAATTAACCATTTGCTCAAGTCGCCAAATGGTGTAAGCTTTTTTGTCCTTTTTGAGTTTAGTTGTATCAGTTGACCAGTTGTACATTTTTTGGATAAAAATTTTCTAGGTGCTTTGAGTATAGACCTATAATTCGGTAAAGAGAAGAGCATAATCGTGAAAAAGTGGTAAAAATAGTTGTTTTTTCACGTTTATTTTAAATACCGTTCAATATTAGCTTGATGTTCTTCATAAGTTTCGGAGCAATGGATTTGCTGATTTTTGTCGTGTAGGTAATACAAACAATTTGTTTCGGTTGGATTTAGGACGGACTCAATGGCATCCAGCCCCGGGCTGTCAATGGGAGTGGGAGGCAAGCCTTTGTATTTGTAGGTGTTGTAAGGCGAATCGATGTTGGTGATATCTTCAGATTTAATGGGCGTCCACCAGCTGTCACTGGTTTTTCCGATGGCATATTGAACGGTGGCGTCAATTCCCAAATTAATGTCTTGATTAAGCCGATTCCACAGGATTCCGGCGATAAGAGGCATATCAGCTTTGCTTCCAGCTTCTCTTTGAACAATTGAAGCCAGCTTGACTCCAGTGGTCCATTTGATATTTTGATTGGCAAATTGGCTAATATAAGGAGTAAATTTCTCATCAAAACGTCTGGTCATTCGGTTAGCTATATCCAGCCCGCTTTCGTTGATGGGAATGAGATAAGTGTCAGGAAAATAAGTTCCTTCGACATAGTCAATTTTCATTTTTGTATAAACAGTATTCCATTTGTTCAGCTCCTCAGTATTCCAGTTAAAAGTTTTTGCCAAAAGATCTCCAATTTGTTCTTTCCGCCAACCTTCGGGGATTACCACCCATTTTAAATCAGGTTCACCAGTGATTTTTCTAGCAATTTGCTCAGCACTCATGTTTTTTGAAACATTATATCCACCAGGTGCTATGTTGTGTTTCCCTTTAAAAAACAAAACAATCTTGAAAGCCGATTTGTTTTTGATTAACCCTTGATTTTTTAATTTATCAATAGTTTCCGTCTCAGTCTGTTTTTGATTAATAATAAAAACCTTATCTTCTTTCTGCGATTGCGGGGCGCTAAAAAACAAGTGGTTTGTTAGAAACAAGCCCAAGATAAAAATCAAAATTATTCCGAAAATAATACCAACCCTTTTTTTATTCATTTTTCGAGTACAGATTATTAGCACGGGTGGAGGGAATCGAACCCCCGATGGCGGTTTTGGAGACCGCCGTTATACCACTTAACTACACCCGCATTATTTATAATTGATACTCGATAAAACCATTATAAGAAGATTATTTTAAATAGAGCAATAGATTTTTTCTGTGATAAAATAAAAATGTAATTTAAAAAACCAATGATTCAAATATTAATATTCATTTTAGCAGGTGTTGTCACTTGGGTTGCTGGGGTGGCTTTGACGAAAACGACAGACTCTCTTGATTGTCGCTACAAAATCGGTGATGCTTTTGGCGGACTTATCCTTCTTGGTGTGGCGGGGAGCTTGCCGGAAGTGGCGATAGCCTTGAGTGCTGCTTTTTATGGGCATTTGTCTGTGATTGTGGGAAACTTGATTGGAGGAGTAGCGATCCAAACTTTAATCATTGTGATTTTTGATTTTGTTATCAAGGGCAAAAGACCCCTTTCTTATTTAGCTGGATCTGTGGCACTTTCTTTTGAAGCAATTTTTGCCATTATCCTCACGGCAATTTCTCTTCTTGCAATGTATATTCCCTCAAACAATTCAGTTTTTAATATGAACCCAGTTTCTTTGGTTTTACCGATTGCTTGGATCATAGGTTTGTATTTGATTAATAAATCTCGCAAAGTAAAACGCTTCAACCAAGTAGAAGATGATTCTCATCCGGGGAAAATGCACGATGAACGCAGATTATCCGAGAAAAGCCCCTTTTTTGTAGGAAGATCGAATGTTTATGTTATTTTTGTTTTTCTAATTGCTTCTGTCAGCATTCTTATTGCTGGGTTTTTGTTGGAAGAATACGGTACCGCCCTTGCTTATAGTTTTGGTCTTGATAGTGGACTTTTTGCAGCAACCGCAATCGCCTTTGTTACTTCCCTACCGGAACTTAGTACAGGTATTGAAGCAGTTTTAATTGGCGATAATCATCTTGCCATTAGCGACATCTGGGGAGGTAATGCCTTTATGTTGGTACCATTTTTTGTGGCAGATTTGATTGCAGGAAAACCAATTCTTTCTGGTGCGGTGGTGGAAGATAAAATATTTGCGCTTCTTGGAATTATTATGATGGGAGTGTATGCCACGACATTTGTTCTAAAACTAAAACGCCGATATTTCAGACTGGGACTAGATTCAATATTAGAAATTATTTTGTACGGAGGAGGAATTTTTGCGTTGTTTTATTTTGGGCTGATCTAAAACAGTGCTTTACAATCCAAATTAAAACCGCCCAGTTTTTGACCGGACGGTTACAGCCTAACATTGCCCCTCTGCTACTCTTCTTTGGTGTCAGCAGGCATTTTCTCAACTAAAGCCTTCATTTCTCGGACGAACTCCAATTTTGCCTCAAGGATTTTTTCCTTTTTGTTGAGGAAGGCCATCTTAAATTCTTTCTTCATTCCTTTAGGGAAACAACCTCCCCACATCATCCCTCCTCTGTGTCCGTCATTGTGTTCTTGGTGAAACATTTTTTTAATTTAAAAATTATTGGCTACATAGGTGAGAACGCAAGCGAAAGTGTTTTAATTTCAAAAAGATCATTTGAGAATTTAGACAGATTGTTTTGTCTTTCTTACAATACTTTTGTTATTTTTCAATGATTAATTTAAAAAATGTGAGCAAAAATTTCAAACTGCCTTTTATTAATACTCATACTCATGCGGCTATGATTGCTTTTCGAGGAATGGCGGAAGATCTACCGCTCAAGAAATGGCTGGAAGAAAACATTTGGCCAATGGAAAAAGCAAAAGTTAATCCTGAGTTTGTTTATGAAAACACTAAAAGGGCGATCATCGAAATGCAGAAAAACGGTATTCGAGCTTTCTGCGACATGTATTTTTTTGAGGATGAAGTGGCGAGGGTAGCAGAAGAACTTCAGATGTACGCAGTACTGGGAGAATCGATCATAGACTTCCCTACCCCAAGTTACGGAAAACCGGAAGAGGCTTTTGATATTTTAGAAAAACAACTCGTTCGTTACAAGGATAGTCACTATGTAAAAATCGCTGTTATGGCGCACTCTATCTATACTGTTTGTGAAGATAATTTAGTAAAAGCTAAAAAATTAGCACGAAAGTATGACACGATTTTCCACACTCATTTAGCAGAAACGAGAGAAGAGTTTGAAGAATGTCGGGAGAAAAACGGGGCAACTCCGGTGGAATATTTAGAAAAATTGGGACTGTTGGACGACAAAACAATCTTGGCTCACTGCGTTTGGCTTACTGACGAAGACATTGATATTCTTGCCAGGAGAGACGTAAAAGTAGCTCACTGCCCACTCAGTAATTTAAAGTTGGGTTCCGGAATTGCTCCAGTTCACAAGATGATAAAAAAGGGAATAACGGTTGCACTTGGAACGGATGGAGCTGCCAGTTCTAATCGTTTGGATATTTGGGAGGCTGGAAAATTCGCCGTTCTTCTCCAAAAAGGGATCACCGGTGATCCTTCGATTATCACTGCCAAAGAAGCTATTGAAATGATGACAGTAAATGGAATGAAGGCTCTGGGATTTTCTGAAATAGATGGAAAGAAAATTTCAGATGTTCAAGAAGAAATCGATAAAATCGATAAATATGATCTGCTTTATTCCCATCATATTGGGGAGATGGTGTGAGAAAACTTACTATCTCGGACTTGATCCGGGATCCAGGAGAATAGAAAATTATTCTAATTAACCTAATTATACTAATTGACCTAAAAAAGCACCAAGTAAATAAATCGATTTAAGATTTGAGATTTAAGGAAAAATAACAAAATAAAAATATTCTTAAATCTTAAATCGTAATTCTTAAATCTGTTCTTGGGATTTTGTTTAGAATAATTAGGTTAATTAGAATAATTAGTGAGTCTAACCTGGATCCCCGGTCGACACGCCGAGGATGACACTTTTTTATTTTCCCCCTCCACTCAAAATTTCATTAATTACATCTTCATCTTTACAAGAATAAGAATTGTCGGGAGAATAGAATTTTTTCTTGGGACCATAACAGCCACCGTTATCTTTGTAAAGAACTCCAAAGTATGGCATCAAAAAGCCCATGTTTTTTGAAGTGAAATAAGCGTAAAGTTTTTTGAGTGTGGCTGCTCTAGTCGCAGAATCCATGCGGGCAAACACATCAAGATCGTCATAAACTATTCCGGTCCAATCCAGATGTAGCAAAACATTGTTGGCTTTACTGGAATAGGCTTTATTCCAAAGCAGTCCCCAACAACTAGTTTTTCGGGAAAGACAAGGTCCACTTTCAATTCCTCCCGAACTATTAATTCCCACTCCTCCCTCAATGTAATCGAAGAGTTTTAAATATTTTTCGTCCGTGATGGCTCCAGTTTGAGCGCCGATAACAATATTCAATCCTTTTTTATCGGCATAGGAACGCATGTCTTTAATAATTCTTGGTGCGTAAATTTTATTTTCCCCTTCTTGCATGTAAATTTGGCCGAACATAAAACTTTGAATCCCAAGATCCATAGCTTTTCTCGTTATGTATTGCAAATAATGGCGATATTCGAGGCTGGAAAAGGCTGGTTTGCACGTATGTTCACCCCAATCATTGTTACTTCCATTTTTGCACATTT
>JAJXZR010000041.1:0-388 GCA_021779915.1 bacterium | reverse complement strand
TTATCTTTATACCAAGCCTTTTCATCGATCGCTTCAGCAATAAACATCCCATAAACCACATTTTTTTTGGTTATTTGATTCATAACGTTTTCTATTTGTTTGAAATCCGGTGGTTTGAGCCACGTTTCAATGGAACGGTGCAGATAATAACAATTTGATCGATTGATTAAGTCAATGAACTTGTTGTTTTCGGGGTTGTATTCTGTAAGGAGACCATCTGTTACGCATCCTTCTTTTTTCATCCTATCCATTGAAACCGGTGGTGGTAAAGGTCTTTCCACCTTTCCGCTAGTAGGAGTACCCCTCAAGTTGTTCTGATCAGGAATGGGGACTGGTTGAGAAGTCTGATTAGTATTTTCTTGAGAAGGCTTTAAGGATTTCCCTATTT
>JAJXZR010000048.1 GCA_021779915.1 bacterium | reverse complement strand
TGGCTAAAGATACTTTCAAAAAACAAAAAATGAGAACTGGAAAAAATAGAAAATTCAGGTTTTTTTTGATGGTTGTTCTAGTAGGAACGGCTGTTTTTTCGTTTTCCCAAAAGACTTTTGCTGAGAATGCGTCAAATAATAATGACAATAAACCGGAGAAAAAGGCGCCAGATCAGGATGTAGTGATAAGTGCGGGAGATGTTGATCAAAACAATTCTTTCGTTTTTGGATCGAAAATTCTAGAAATGGAAAGAACCCTCCCTTTTTATTCCGAACCTTTTTCCCATTTTCAAGTGGATTTTAGTACAGATAACAAAAAATTCTTCCAGGCTGGAGAAGAAGTATTGATTAGGGGAAGTTTGAGCTATACTTCTCGAACTTCCGAAGAAGAAGTGAAGAAAGCTCAGGATAATTGTTTGGCCGATCAAGCAAACAAGACTGATGATCAAAAAAAAGCTGTTTGTGAAGCTCCTCCTGTTTATTATTTTCCCTCTTTTTCTGATGTTTCTGTGTTGGCTCAAGTTTGGCGACAGGAGGAGGACAAGGTAAAAATGCAGGCCAAAGGGGATAATTTAGTGGATGAATTCTATATCGGCAACGGTTTCAAGATTTTAGAAAATGAGAAAAAGGATTTTGGGGTGAGATGGAAAATCCCAGAAAATTTGAAACCCGGAAAATATTACGTTGCTTTTTTTATTAACCAGCATAAAAGTTTTACTTTGTCCGGTTTTCCGGTCAATATTTTCTCCCCTTCCTTTCGATTTGATTTCGATGTAATAAGAGGAGAGGGGAATTCCGAGGGAGGAGTTAGGATTGACAAAGACAATATTAAAATTAATGGTAAGGATTACTCTCAGGTTTTGCCAGCTCCATCTGTCCAAAGAGATAACGGGAATATTAATTTTGAAATACCCGTTCTTAATCCAAGTGAAAAAGCAGAAATTGGAGCGGTAACTTATAAATTGCAAAGATGGACTCAAGAAGATCCGGGTGACTTGATAACCGAGAAGACTGAATCTTTTAATCTAGCTCCCGGAAGTCAGGAGTCACTTCGATTTGGATTTTCGCCAGGAGAAAAAGACAGTTTTTGCAATTTGGAGGTGACTGTGCAAACGGAAAAAACCAAGACTATGACTGACATTCATTTTGCCGTTGCCGGAATTGATCGAGGGATAATCAGATTTTTAGGAATAGCAAAAGGCAGGAACAGCAACAATCCTTTTCCGCTTTTTTGCCTTAGAAACGCCCAGTGGCAGGGGATTTTTGACGGAAAATTAAAATTGGCTTTCTCAGATGCATCGGGCAAATCAGTAAAAGATTGGGAATCAGAAGGAAAAATAGAAGCCAAAGATGGAGTTTGTTTCGTGATAAAAGACCAAACTATTTCCGATTTTGCTAAATCGAATTGTCTAAAAATTGACGGAAAATTAGAAGGAAAAAACGGTGAGTTATTTGATGAAAAGAACGCTTTGTACAATTGCGGAGATCTGGAAAATGCTCCTACAAACATTTCTTTGCATAATCAAAACAACACTGCTCTTCCAATTGTTTTACAAAATAAAAGGGAGGCTTTATTATTCATGGCTGGACTTGTTTTTATTTTAGTTATCGTAATTATTTTTGGAGTAAGAAGATATTTAAAAAATAAAGACGAAGAAAATGAAATACATATTAGATAAAATTGTCAGTAAAGGAATCTTTGTTCTTTTTTTAGCGATTTTTTCCCTGCTTTTTATTCTTGAAAAACAAGATGCCGTAGCTCTTGTTGACACTAAAACAGGAAGTATTTCTTCTTCTAATATTAGTGGTTATATTCCCAGCGGAGGAAAAGTTGATGCTACCGTTAAGGATATTAACAAATATTTTTCAGTAGATGATTCTCAGCTGGCTGATATCAACCAGTGCAACACTAAAAAAGCTGAAGCTGAGAACTATTATAACAGCCTAGATAGGCAAAAATGTCAAGATATCCTTAATTATGGCAAAAATAATGGGTTTTTCGACGAGTGGGGCAACTGGTTCCAGCAAAACAGTGGGAAAGCGCCTACTGACCAAGAAATTGCCGATTGCAAGGCCAAAGAGGACTTGGTGAAAAAATATACTATTTATGGAGCCTTTTCTGATGAATACGGCTATTTCTATGGCAATTTATCTCCTTATTATGATCCCAATACCGGACAAATAAATTGTGCAAAAGGGACTTTTCCTGCTTCCCAATTCGGTCTAGGAGATGGATATCTTTCACAGAATAAAATCAGTAATTTTATAGGTACTTATTATGGCACTAGTACCTATTGGATAAAAGGATATATGGATGGATCGAGTAAATTTTGTATCTGGAGAAACGTTCCTTATTGGTACCTAACAAACTGTTATAATTTTTCTGCTGAGGAAGGCTACCGACTTTCTTGCTCGCATCAGAATACTTATAATTATTCTTTTGATTACCAAACCAAAGGAGATGATCTGAGCTGGAAATCTTTAAGTAGTCCTCAAATCAACAAGTGCCAAGAAATTAAATTAGCCTTTTCTCCCATTGCCGATTTTTCCGCTACCTTAACTAAAAACAAAGAAACTGGAGGAAGAATTGACTTTTTTAATTATTGGAACCAAGCAATTCCTCACGTTCCTCCAACTAACATTTTAGCTTGTGCAGACCAAACAAGTTGCTTAAATTCAAGTACGGAGTATGAGATAGCCCCGGGAACTGGATATTATGCTAAAGGGGCGCTGAAAGTTCCTAATGATTTTAATTCAATCGTAGAAAAATCTTTGCAAAGCAATGATCAAAATAAATTATCCTGCTCAAATGGAATCTGTAATACAATCAAGTCGGGCAAATATGTTTTAAGTGTCTCTACTCCTCAAACTTCCTATTTTGGTCAATGCCGGGAAGGGACAAATGAGATAAATACCCCCGAGCAAACGGTTGCGCCAGTTAGTGACAGTTTGAGCCTCAACGTCCTAAACCGCGCCCCCCTGGCCTATCTTTCCCTCGATAAAACTAAAGTCGATGTTGGAGATGAAGTAACCGCTACCTGTGACATCCAAGATCCCGACACCTGCTCGGACAAAATCATCAATGTGAAATGGACTTGCTACAACAGTAAAAATGAAAAAGTGGACTGCTATTTTAATCAAGATGGAATTTGGAAGGAAGGAAAACTCAGCAAGGACGTTCCCGACAGCGAACAAAGTTATCAATACCGCTCAATCGTAAAATGGAAAGCTGGAAAACAGGGAGTCTATGCTATTGCTTGCGAAGGAACAGACAACGATGAAACATCTTCCGCTACTGGTAAAACAGTTACCGGCATAACTGTCGGACCGCCGACCTGCGAAGCTGACGGGGTTTGCAATCTAAATTGTCCTTACGATCCGGATTGTTGTGGAGACTCGGATTACAACAAGTCCCATTCCAGCCAATGTGTGGTATCAGCCGGTAGCTGTACTGTAGTTAGAACTAAGCCGAGCTTGGACATAACCCTCATAAATCCATTTGACCAAGTAGACTTCCAAGCCAATGTCTTTGGAGGATCCAATCCAACCAGCTACACTTGGTATTGTGACAAGACTGACAGCAATGTTTCTTCGACCAATTCCACAATGCGTACCGACAGCCATACCTGCGACAAATATTCCGTTCCAGGCAAGACTTACGAACCCAAAGTATCCTATAGTTACAAGGATGAAAAAGGAACAGTTCAAACCCAAGAGTGTACTAACGTTCAAGGAATAGGAGTCAAAGTCAACGGACAATTGGGAGCAGATTCCTGCAGTTGTATCGTCCTGGCAAGACCCAAAGGTTCTACGGACACAGATGATTATTCTTCCACTGTCAAAATCAGTGCCGGAAACCAGGTCGATGCCAAAATCAAGAAAAACTGTACCAAGAAAGATCCTACTGTTTGGACAACTGACGGAACCAAAGTCCAAACTTCCGACACCAAAGCTTTGATCCAATATGACCAAGCTGGAATTGGCTACATCAAAGCTAACATCGGTGGAACCGTCTGCACCGGAGCCAGTGTGGATGTAAGCGAGAAGGTGAAGATGGGGAACTAGACGAGCTTAGAAAGTTAGAAAGTTTAGAAGGTTTAGAAAGTTGTGAACGAAGTCACTTTCTAAACTTTTTACTTTCCAAACTTTCCAAACTTTCCAAACTCGTATGCTTTTCGCTTAATTGTTATTTTTGGTTTAGAATCTCTTTGAACTCATAAAAGTATGGTTGTTTTTAATATCCTAAATAAATCGTTATGGAAATTCGTTGGTTTGGACACAGTTTTTTTGAGGTAAAGACCGATACCATTTCACAAAAAGGAGTTAAAATTTATTTTGACCCCTACCATGAAGAAATTGGACTTAATTTTCCGAAAGAATTAGAAGCTGACGTAATTCTCACTAGCCACAGTCATATGGATCACAATAACATTGAAGGGTTCAAAGAAAAAGGCGTTGTCCTAAATACGGCTGGGGAATATTCCGTAAAAGGTGTCGACATCAAGGGGATGCTCTCTTTTCACGACAAAGATGAAGGAAAGGAGAGAGGTATTAATATTATTTTTTCAGTTTCTAGTGAGAATTTAAAAATTGTTCATCTGGGAGATTTGGGACATTTACTTGATGAAAAACAAATTAAAAATCTTGGAAAAGTTGATGTTCTTTTAGTTCCAATTGGAGGCAATTATTCTATTGATACTAAAGATGTTTCAAAAACCATCAAGGAGATCGGTCCCAAAATTATTATCCCCATGCACTACAGAGTTGAGGGTGAAAAAAATGAACTTCAAGGGTTGGAGCCGTTTTGTAAAGAAATGGGTATCTGCCCTGGAGAACCCGTTCGAAAGCTTATTTTAAAATCCAGCAACTTAGATGGCAAAGATATGGAAGTGGTAGTGATGGAGAGAAGCTAAAATCCCATATGAATAGGTTCTATTACTGTGTCATCCCGGGCTTGACCCGGGATCCAGTTAGACTCACTAAATTATTCTAATTGCTCTAATTAACCTAATTATTCTAAACAAAATCCCAAGAACCAATTTCTAAGTTTTATTTTTTTATTGTTTGGTACTTGGTGCTTTTTTAGGTTAATTAGTATAATTAGGTTAATTAGAGTAATTTACTATACTCCTGGATCCCGGGTCAAGCCCGGGATGAAACGTGATTAAGCTTTTGCTCAAAATAAATAATTTTTATCTTTACATTTTCGGACTCTATGGACATCGTCAATAGCATCGTAAACTCCTGGCCATTCGTTATTATAAAGATTATTGTAGCAATCTATTGTTTAGTTTTGATATTCAACATCATTTATATTTCCCGCGAACTATCTCTTTTTAAAAACCGCGCCAGACAGCTTCTCACCGGAACTCAGTCAAAACCAGAAAGCTATAGGGCTATCTCAGAGATGTCTGGCTCCGTGCAAATGATTGAAATCAATAAAAAAATAAACTCTTCGTCTTCTTCTGATTGGAAGATAGCAGTGATTGAGGCTGACAAACTCTTTGACAACGCCCTTACCAAGAAAGGTTATCCCGGTTCTTCCGTAGGAGAAAAATTAAGTCAAATGGTTCCCGCCGATCTCCCAGAACTTTATGAAGACGTTTGGGAATCCCATAAAATTAGAAATCGAATCGTCCACGAACCAGACTTTGAGATCACTCAAAGCGACGCGAGAAAAATTGTCGGGGTTTTGGAAAAAGCGGTTAAAAAGATTATGTAGATCAGTTTAAACCTACGATGTGTCATTCCGGGCTTTACCCAGGATCCAGGTTAGTCTCACCAATTATTCTAATTACTCTAATTAAGCTAATTGTTCTAAACAAAATCCCAGGAACCAATTTAAAAAAATTTTATTTATTGGTGTTTGGTGCTTTTTTAGAATAATTAGAATAATTAGGTTAATTAGAGTAATTTACTACACTCCTGGATCCCCGATCGACACGCTGGGAATGATACATGTTTTAAAAAATTTTGATAAACTTTCTAAACTAATCATAATGACCCTAAAGTCCTACCTAAACGCGATGACAACTGCTACCAGCTTTGCTTTTATGGGCTGGATTTTGGTAATTCTCTACATAGATCCAGTTTCGAGCGGATTGATGGGATTAATACTTTTCTATTCGACTCTTTTTCTTGGACTCCTCGGATTTTTCACGCTTATAAGTTTTAGCCTCAAAAGATGGATTTCCAACAATGAAGTAATTTTTTCCTACATCACCAGCTCTTTCCGTCAAGGATTTTGGCTTTCTCTTATTGTTATCGGTATTTTAGTTATGCAAGGAGCCAGGATTCTTAACTGGTGGGACTCATTGCTTTTTGTGGGATCCATCTCACTCCTCGAGCTTTATTTTATATCGGAATAAACATTAGTGGGAGAAAAATGTAAATCCCTGTGTCATCCCGGGCTTGACCCGGGATCCAGGAAGATAGAATTAATCTAACAAAATTCCAAATTCCAAGAAACAAATTACAAACAAGATACAATTTTCCAAAACTTGTCTCGCCTAGGCGGATTCAAAATTCCCGCCATAGGCGGGTCGCCTATGGCGACAAAACGGAAAAACGTTTGTACCTTTGAATTTGTTTGGAATTTGTTTCTTGTTTCTTGAAATTTTAAGTCTTACTTTCCTGGATCCCCGGTCGACACGCCGGGGATGACACGTGTTTTTTAATCCCTTTAATATTTTTTTCATGCTCGAATTCATTCAAGGCCGAATAGTCGATTTTCTTCCTAAGGCAATTATTTTCAACCTTAATGGTCTCGGATTAAAAGTTGTTGTGAGTGAAAACACAATAAAGGAGCTACAAAGCGGGCAACAAAAACAAGAAAAAGAAGTGAAAATTTTGACTTACCTCAGTATTCAAGAGAACAAATGGGAAATTTATGGATTTCTGAATGAAGGGGAAAAAAATTCTTTTCTTGTCCTTCTTAATTGCCGGGGAATAGGTCCGAAAGGAGCAATTAACATTCTTAACACTTTGTCTCCTTCTGAATTATATGAAGTCGCTTCTGGAAAAGTTGGCTACGAAAGGTTGCAACAAGCTCCCGGAGTGGGAGCAAAGAGCGCGCAAAGAATTGCTATTGAACTCAAAAATCAATTGGGAAAAATGGAAGAATCCAATTTTGGAATTCAAGGAAGCAAGAACCCTTCTTCCTACACTCAAGCCGATCTTTTTCAAGTACTGCAGAATCTTGGTTACCGCACTTCAGAAATCCAAACCGCTATCAACAAATTGTCTTCCGATCTACCCCAAAATCTCTCAGAAGCAGTAACGCAGATTCTAAGAGCAATAGGGAAGAGGTAGAATAAAATTTTCAATTTCTAATTTTCAATTTTCAAACAATTTTCAATAATTTAATCCTTTAATTTTTAAAACAAAAAATATATGGCCACAGAAGTGATATTTAGAGATGAGGTCACTTATTAAATTAAAAAATTTTGTAATTGAAAATTGTTTGAAAATTGAAAATTAGAAATTGAAAATTTTTCTTGATTTTATCGTTTTCCTCTCTTATCATTACTAGACTAAATGAAAGTCTTTTTATTTGTAAAATTAACAAAAAATATGGAAAATCTCGGTTCCTATGATTCTGGTGTCCCTTTCCGCAAATTTATTTTTGTTTTTTTGCTTGTTTGTGTTGTGGTCGGTGCCGGAGTTGTTTATTCTGCATTATCAAAAGCAACTATTACTATCATCCCTAAAAGCACCATCAAAGAAACCTCAACGGAAGTAACCGTGGATGGAAATTTAAGTAATCCCGATTTGTCCCAGGGGTTTTTAAGCGGAGAGATCCAAACCAGAGAAGCGGAAGGACAGGATAGCGGGGTAGTGGTTGCCTCAAAAAAAATTGAGGAATTTGCCAAAGGTAAAGTGACAATCCACAACAATACTCCCTATACCCAAGGAATCAGGCAAGGAGCCGGCTTAAAACCAGTTGGCACTCCCGATGGAATCACTTTTATCACCACGGAAAGAGCTTTACTTGGTCCCAAACAAAGCAGAACTGTTGGCATCGTAGCAACTTTCAAAGGTGCTGGAGGGAATCTTCCTCCTGGAAAATTCACTCTTCTTAACCTAGACACGAAATATATGCAAGACAATATTTGGGCGGATAGTACCGAAAAAACTGATGGAGGGATTCGAGAAGCAAAGATTATTACTCAAGAAGATTTGGACAGCGCTTATGCCAATCTCGCTAAAAAAATGTTTCAAAAAACGCTGGACGAGATCAACAAAGGGCTAGGAGCGGATAACGTTGTTAAAAACGATAGCGCTACTTATACAATCAACAGTAAAACCAGTTCTTTGCCGGTTGGATCGGAGGCGGACAACTTTGATATCTCTCTTAAAATCACGGTTCAAGGCGTTACTATAAACGAAAATGATCTAGAGAAAATCGCCGAAAACAAGATTAAAGCCCTTGGAGATTCTTCCGAAGAATTCGTTAAAATCGAACCGGGAAGCTTCTCATACCAATTGACGCAGTTGAATTTGGATGAGAAAAAAGCAATCATTAAAGTAACTATGAAAGGTGAGTTCCGTTCCAAACTTTCCTCTAAGGTATTCGACAAAAAATCAATTGAGGGATACAATCAAGCCGCCCTCGAAGAACACTTCAATAAATTCGATAACATTCAAGGGATTAAAGTCGACTTCTGGCCATCTTTTCGAAAAACTGTTCCCAACATGGAAAACAGGATAGATATCGGAGTGCAAACGGAGTAACAATTTATTGCAATATTATGTCTCTTCTTCACACTTATATTTCCAAGATCTTCGGTGATCCTAACGTAAAAACAGTTAGAAGGCTTGAACCAATTCTGGAGAAAGTGAATAGTTTTGAAGGAAAAGTTAAAAACCTTTCCGATGAAGATTTGAAAAAGCAAACAGAACGATTTAAGAAATTACTCGAAAACGGCAAAAGCCTGGACGATATTCTGCCAGAAGCTTTTGCCACCGTTCGAGAAGCATCCAAAAGAGTATTAGGCGAAAGACCTTATGACGAACAAGTTATGGGGGGAATCGTTCTCCATCAGGGAAAAATAGCCGAGATGAAAACTGGGGAAGGAAAAACCCTGACCTCCACTATGCCGATCTATCTCAATGCTCTTTCCGGCAAGGGAGCCCATGTCGTAACAGTCAACGACTATTTGGCTCGCCGAGACACTAATTGGATGGGCGCTGTTTTTTATTCTCTGGGACTTTCAACCGCTTGTATTCAGCATGCCAAGTCTTTTCTTTTTGAACCGAAGGTTAAGTCCGATTCAAATGAAGTGAGTGTGGAATACGAAAACCTAAAAGAAATTAGCCGAAGAGAGGCTTACTCCGCGGATATTACCTATGGAACTAACAATGAATTCGGCTTTGATTACCTTCGTGACAATATGGTTCAGAGCATTGAAGAAATGGTTCAACTTCGAGATTTCAGTAAAGCCGAAAAAATTGAACAACACCTTAATTATGCAATAGTAGACGAAGTTGACAGCATCTTGATTGATGAATCAAGAACCCCTCTTATTATTTCCGCCCCCGACGAAGACTCAAACAAGCTTTATCGCAAATTTGCTCTCCTTATTCCCAATTTAGAAGAAACCAAACACTACACCATTGACGAAAAAATGAGGGCGGTAACTTTGACCGAGGAAGGGATGAAAGAAACAGAAAAAATGCTGGGGCTAGGAAACATCTATGAAAGTGAGGGAATAACCTATGTTCATCATTTACAACAAGCTTTGAAAGCTCACGCCCTGTTCAAAAGGGACAAGGATTATGTCGTTAAAGACGGACAAGTGATTATTGTAGACGAATTTACCGGAAGGCTGATGCCGGGAAGAAGATTCTCGGAAGGATTACATCAAGCCCTGGAAGCCAAAGAAAACGTAAATGTCCAGCAAGAGAGCAAAACTCTAGCCACTATTACTTTCCAAAATTATTTCCGTCTTTACAACAAACTGGCTGGAATGACTGGGACTGCTATGACAAGCGCCGAAGAATTCAGCAAGGTTTACAAGCTGGAAGTCGTTTCGATGCCAACCCACCGAACGATGATCCGAAAAGACCTTCCGGATCGAATCTTTAAGACCGAATCAGGAAAATTCAAAGCTGTTACCCGAAGCGTCAAAAGAAGGCATAAAAAGGGTCAACCAGTATTGATCGGGACAATCGCTATCGAAAAATCAGAATTACTTTCCAAATATTTAGAAAGGGAAGGAATTAAACACGATATTTTGAATGCTAAAAACCATGAAGGAGAAGCTCAAATAATTGCCAAAGCTGGATCTATGGGTCAAGTCACCATTGCCACCAACATGGCCGGTAGAGGAACTGACATCAAATTAGGCGAGGGAGTTAAAGAACTAGGCGGACTCCATATTTTAGGCACTGAAAGGCACGAAGCTCGGCGAATAGACGATCAACTTCGCGGAAGAGCAGGAAGGCAAGGCGACCCGGGAAGTAGCCAGTTTTTTGTTTCCATGGAAGATGAATTAATGAGGCGATTTGGTTCTGATAGAGTGAAAAATATGATGGATACTCTTGGAATACCCGACGATGAGCCAATTGAAAACAGAATGATCAGCCGTTCCATTGAAAAGGCCCAGGCAAAAATTGAGGGGCACAATTTCGACATTCGAAAACACGTTCTGGAATATGACGACGTAATGAATAAACAAAGAGAGATTATTTATGGTCGCAGAAGAAAAATTATTCTCCAAGGAGAAAATCTGGAGGAAAAGGTAAAGAAAGCTACCCAAAAGATTCTAAAAAAAATGATCGATTTCCACATTATCACTTCGAAAGAAGATGGGCAGTGGGATTTAGAAGAAATCAACACCAATATTTCTTCTCTTTTTAACCTTCGGGAAGAGAAAGAAACCCTCAAGAAAAATCTTGATATAATCTACAAAAATGATGAGCTCTCAGATGAAGAAAAGAAAGAACAGATCCAGAAAGCTTTTGAAGATAAGATTTTTACAAGTTATAATGCCAAAGAAGAAATTGTCGGGAAAGAACAGATGCGACAAGTAGAAAGAATGTTCTTGCTTCGTATTACCGATCTTTTGTGGATGGAACATTTGGAAAATATGCAATATTTAAGGGAGGGGATTGGTCTGCGCGGATATGGGCAGAGAGATCCTTTGGTTGAATACAAACAGGAAGGCTTCAGAATTTTTGAAAAACTGCTCAATAACATTGATGAGGACTGGATTAGCACTCTTTTTAAAATTGAACCGATTCGAAAGCAAGAAACTCCACCCCAAGAAATCGAGGAAACTAAAAGCAAATTAAATAGCCAAATAGCCAAAGCTATCTATTCCAGTCCAAAGGAACCAGGAGGATTTTCCCAGGATGAGGAAAATGAAAACAAAAAACCAACCCAGAAAGTACCTTCCCTCCCAAAAGTCGGCCGG
The DNA here is from genome assembly GCA_021779915.1 of bacterium. GTDB lineage: Bacteria > Patescibacteriota > Minisyncoccia > CAIUEV01 > CAIUEV01 > JAJXZR01. The sequence continues at coordinate 1,601 of JAJXZR010000048.1, read as the reverse complement.
AACGACCCTTGTCCCTGCGGAAGCGGGAAAAAATATAAGAAATGCTGTATCAGTTCATAAAGTTTGTAAAGTTTGTAAAGAAAAAGTTTGCTTGAATGGCTTTAATATCCTGAATTTATCTCGGGTTAGTGGTTGCGTTTTTAAAAAATATTTACTTGATAAACTTTACAAACTTTATGAACTTGATAAACTAATTACATGCCTCTTTCCGATCGTCAATCTCAAATTTTAATTGCGGTTGTTGAAGAATACGTCAAAAATGCAAAGCCGGTAGGTTCTGCCGAACTCCAAGAATCTTGCCAATTTCCCTTTAGCTCCGCTACTATTCGAACTGAAATGACTGAACTGGAGAGGCTTGGCTTTCTTTACCAACCCCATATTTCCTCAGGCAGAGTCCCTACCGACACCGGATACCGTTATTTTGTGAATTACATAACCGAAAAAAGACTCCAGAAGATGAAAACAGGGGAGCAGAACAAGCTTCAAGAAGAGCTTCTCAAACTAAAAGTCCGGGAAAAAATGCTAGCCCGCACCCTTGCGAAACTAATGTCCACTTTTTCCCACAATCTTGCTATTACCGGTCTTCTTAAGGAAAAAGAATTTTTTGAATCCGGAATGAAGGAACTGATTTCCCAACCGGATTTTCAAAACGTTGATGAAATCTGCCAAATCGCGGAAGTGATTGACTACCTCGATGAAAATATCGATAAATTAGTTAAAAAAATGAAGCCTGACAAAGTAGAAACTTTTATTGGGAGCGAGAGTTTCTTCACTAATTCGGGTGGTTGCTCCATCGTAATCTCCGAATGCCTGCTCCCTGGCGGAGAAAAAGGAATAGTCGCCATTCTTGGACCCAAAAGAATGGAGTATAGGAAAAATATTTCTATCGTAGAAAACGTAGTAAGATTCCTAGAGGGAGGGGAGTGATTATCAAATATTAACAACTAAACTCAATAAAATGAAAAATATTCTTAAATCCAAAAAGCCCGATAACAAACTTCTTGAACTCGAAAAACAATCCCAGGAATATCTTGAGGGTTGGAAGAGATGTAAGGCTGATTTTGAAAATTATAAGAGAAATCAGGAAGACTGGATGAAGAATTTCCGAGAAGAAGCTCTAGAAGGGTTTTTTGAGGAATTGATTCCCGTTCTCAATAATTTTAATTTAGCTATGCGACACGTTCCGGAAAACGAGGAGAACAAATCGCTTCGGGAAGGTGTTTCCTTTATTGAAAAACAACTTAAAGACGTTCTTTTTTCTCGCGGTTTAACAACTATTGAAACAAGGAAGGGTGATATTTTTAATCCTCAAATCCATGAATGCCTAGAAACCATCAACGAAAACAGTCACAAGCCCAACCAAGAAAAAAAGGGGGGGTTGGAAGAAAATAAATCTGTGGTTATAGTGGAAGAAGTCGTAAGTCCCGGATATAAATTGAAAGGTAAAGTATTAAGTCCGGCAAAAGTAAAAACCAGTTTATCGAAATAAGTTTATCAGATTTATCAAGTTCATAAAGTTTATCAAGTAAAGATTTTGATTAACTTTATGAACTTGATAAACTTTATGAACTTGATAAACTAATTTCATGTCTAAATTTAGC
>JAJXZR010000044.1 GCA_021779915.1 bacterium | reverse complement strand
TTAAAAGGGTTACCTTTTTTTTCTAAAAAACAATATACCTGAATTATATCTAAAACACTAATCAAACTGCTGGTTACAAGTCAAGATTTCTACACCAGTACCGTTTTTTAAATTATTCACCAAATTTTTTAATTATTTTTTAAAAACAAAATTTTTAACAAAAAAAGGTATAAACAACACTCCGAACTCTCACAATTTAGTTAATAAAACATAACGCGAGCTTTTTTAGAAAAACCACAATCGGTGAAAGAAATATAAGTTTTGCCACTAAAAAAAGCAAAGGCAGGATCCCCTTTCCCCTTCTTTGAAAGAAAGCCTTGTTTATGTTTGCTATCCGAAACATCTTTCCATGAATTATCACTCCATTTTTTAACTCTTATTCCCCAAGAAATTTTTCTTTTGCCCACTTTTTTATACTGAGACATTGCCACTAAGACATTGTTATTTCCATCAACTCCAATGGTACTTTCAATTGTTTTGCCTCTTGCGGCAATGCCATTTCCCAGCGAGCCCCAATTCGAACCATTCCAGTATAAAACATAGGTATTGCCCTCTCGCTTGTAAGTATAGACGATATAAAGACGATCCTGCGAATCGACATCAAGAGAAGGACTATAGGCAGGCATTTTTGTTATAAGCCCATCAGGATGAGCCGAGTCAGTTATATCAGTCCAATGGCTTCCATCAAATTTTCTGACCTTAAGGCGAAGATTATTTGAAACGTCTTCATAAGTTAAATACATACTGTCATCAATTTTTGAAGCTGCAATGGCCACTTCTGTTCCTGCTCCGGGACTCGCAAAACCGCCTGGATTATTTTCATCAGAAACTTCCTCCCATTGGCTTTTATTCCACTTCAAAAATTTAATTCGATTGCCACTGGCTTCATCTCGGAAAGCCACATAAAGAAAGTTACCGGATTTATTAAACATAATTTCCGGTTCCTCTCCCTTTTGTGAACTTATAAGTCCTAAAGGATGCAACGAATCAGACAAATCATTCCAGGTTGAACCATTCCATTTTTTTACTCTGATACGATTATTTTCCGATTGATCAGAAAAAGTTACATAGACCTCATCTTCTTTTGCCACAACACTTGGTTTATATCCCTCTTGACTGCTAACAATTCCTCCAGGGCTGTTGCTGTCTGCCAAGTCAACCCACTCATCTCCATTTAGTTTTCTAACTCTCACTTTGCTTCCTGATTTTTTATCTTGAAAAGCAATATAAACTGTTCCCAAATTTGAAGTTGTGATATCCGTTTCATTTCCCGCCCCAGCGCTAGCAAAACCTTTGTTTTTTAATCCGGCAGTTTGCCAAAGAGTACTGGCTTGTGTTTTTAAAAAAGGCAAAAATAAAATAATTCCTGTAAAAATAAAAAATGCAAGCTTAAACTTAAAATTTTTTTCTTCTCTAAAGGTTCTTTTCGTAGGCATTTTGTTTTTTTAAAATTAAGTATTTATTGATAAATAAAACGCTCTCCTGAGCTACACTGCCTCTTTTGCAACTTATTAAATAATTCCGACCGAACCAACTCAGCCTTCGATTTTTTTGGTTTTTTTTGGAATTTGCTTGAATAAACAAAAACTAATCAAAATCAAAGTAACAAGACTTATGAGAGAACCTATTTTAAAGGATAATGGCTGATACTCGAAGACCACTTCATGCCTACCACTTTCAAGTTCTACTGCTCTGAAAGATGATGCAGTTTCTATGATGTTTTTCTCGACTCCATCCACATAGGCTTTCCAACCGGGATAATAAGAGTCTGTTAGAATAAGTGATGATTGATTCGAATTTGATGTTTCTATGGTAATTTTGTTTGGTTTATATTCTTTTATCTCTGCATAGTTTTTTTTATCAGAAATAATATCTTGTTTTAAAAGAAGATCCGCTTGCAATTTTGATGGTTCAACGAGAAAAGCTCGAGGAAAAACATTTTTATTTTCAAAAATCTCAAAATCATTTCCTGAAAAAACCGAAGGATATAAATTTAAATCCGCTTCCTTTAAAGAAAGTTTTTTTGTAAGCTCTTTTTGACTCTTGGAAACAATATATTTAACTCCAGTCAAATCGAGATAGCCTCTGTCGACGTTATCAAAACTCTGGAAATTCTCTATGTTGGTTGAATGGGCGTCCAATTCTTTTTTATAATTTCTTAAAAGCATCGCATCATAGTTTTTTATATCGCTTAATTCATAATAAGTTGCAACATTAGGAGGAATATGAGCCGATCCGGAAACTGAAGTGACTCTTTGCAAATTCGAATTCAACTTCAAAAAATATAAAGCTGAGTTGTTGGGGAAAAAATAATTAGGTTTAATTACCGGCTGATAGAAAAGTCCATGAAATCCGGTTTCCAAAAAAACGAGAACGAGAACTCCCCAAAATAGGTGTTTTGAATTTTTAAGCAACAAAAAAACGCAAAGCAGAATCAACAGATCAACTCCGAAAAATATTGCAACGTTTCTTACGAAATCCATGTGGTTGTCAATATTTCTAAACGAAGAATAGAGTACTTTAAAAGAAAGTGAACTCAAAAATATTGTCAAAAAAGCAAATATAACCCAATTCAGAATAAGTTTCTTTTTGGAAAAACTTATCTTTCCCTCAAATAGTTCTGAAAGAAAATATGTTCCCATAACAACCATACTGAAAGCAAACAAAAAAAGCATTCTGTGATTTGCCAACTTGTTAAATATAGGCAGGGATGTGAATGCTTGGTATATAAAGGGCATCTTGTACACGATGGCGAAAGAAAAAATCGCAAGAAATGTAAAAAACTGAACGAGTCTCTGTTTATAGAACCAAACCAATGAAAGCACTGAAAGAAACAACATTGTTAAACCGACATAACCGCCATTACTTTCGTTATAGTTTGAAATTTTCAAAAAATATTCATGAAAGGCTGGATTACCAAATAGATCAGGAATAAAATTTAGCGAAGCAAGGGGAAATGGGAGATTAAATGGATTTTCCGTGAACGTCCTTCCATAGAAAGACGAACTATTCACCATATATTCATAAAACGGAATTACTTGCACGCCAGCAAGAAGGACTCCAAACAAATGGGCTTTCACAAAATCGAAAACAAGTTTTATTTTTGATTTTGCCAGATTATCCAATACTTGTAAGCGGAAGAAAAAATACAAGAAGGAAGCAAGAGAAATATGAATAAAAGTTTCCGGATGTCCGCCAAATAAAGCAATCGCAATAGAAATCGCATAAAGCCAAACAAAAAGATTTTTTCTGGAAACAAGAATTTTTTCAATTAGAAAAAAAGAAAGGGGGAGAAAAAATACAACGTTCACAATTGGCCAATACAACCAATCCACATTATATTGGCAAAACATAAAAGCCACAGCACCAATGATTGACGCGTAATGATTTATTTTTATCTGTCGAAGATAGAAATAAGTAAAAATGCCAACAAGATAAAATTTGAAAAAATAAAGAAGAAGAAGCCCGATTTTAAAATTAAACAAAAAAACCAACCAATTCAAAGGGTAAAAAAATGCCGATTGCATATTTGCAATATGGGGAGTTCCATTACCTTGATAGGGATTCCATAAGGGAATTTGTCCGGATTTCAAGCTGTCTTTTGCAAATTTAAACCATGGTTCTGATTGAACCACGGGATCGGAAAAAAGATTATTCTGAGGTGTATAGTTTTTCTCAAAAGAAAAAATCGGCCAGTTCTGAAGAATATCAGAGGCCGAATTTATCTTAGAGGAAAAAATAGTTGAGGAGAAAAAAATAATAAGAGAGAAAAACAATATAATCGCAGCTTGAAAATTTTGTATTTTTAGCAATTTTTTAACTGCCGTAAAAAATTTGTTTTGCTCCATTTAATTTTAATTAAAATACAATCAAAAACAAGTGAATAATCCAATTCAATATTCTATTAAAAAACATTTTAGATATTATAACCAAGATTTTAATGGAGGTAAAATCTGGAAAATTGGATTTATCAAGTTGCTTTTTCAAAGTTTTAAGTATAATATAGCTAGTATACTTTGTATTCACTTCTATTAATGTTGTTCGTATGGAAAAAAATAACAGTCTAAAGAGCCGATTGGAAAAATCTATTGGGCTTTCCCATCTTGAAATCCCTGCCAAAGAGAAAGATGCTTTGCTTGTGGAACTTGAGAAGATTTTACATTTTGTGGGAATTATTGAAAAAGCGGGGGAAGAAGGAGATGAGAAATTTAAGGGGAAACTCTCAGAGCTTGAGCAAGAGTTCCCTCAAATGAAAAAAACTGGCACAATGAGAGCTGATAAATCAATAGAGTTTGATAATAAAGTTGGTCTTCAAAAAGAAATACCCTCTAAAAAAGAGAGTCTAATAAGAGTAAAAAAAATATAAATGCGATTCGCCGAAATTCTCACAGTCCCTCTTTATATTAGCGTTTTAAAGGTCTTCCTGCTGGCTTTAATTGCTTTTGTTTTGGCTATGGCTTGGACTCCTCTTCTTACTAACTTTCTCTATAGACACGGAGTTAAAGCCAAAATAAAACAAAAATCCGTAGACGGAAAAGATGCCCCCATTTTTTACAACCTGCACAAAGATAAGTCGGGGACTCCTCTTATGGGTGGGTTGCTTGTTTGGGTCACGGCTTTGTTTTTAGCTTTGTTATTTAAACTCCTCCATACTCTCTTTGGAGGATTTTTTGAAGTCCTTGATTTCTTAAGACGATCCCAGACTTGGCTTCCAATCTTTGCTTTGGTCGCAACTGGTATTTTAGGAGTTGTAGATGATTACAAAACAACCAGAGGGCTTGGAACAAATAAAGGAGGGGGTATACGATTTATTTATCGCTTTTGGTGGCTTGCTGTTATTGCTTTTGCCGGCGGACTTTGGTTTTATTATAAATTAGGTTTCGAGAGCATCCACATCCCGGGTTTGGGAGATTTTAAAATTGGAGTTTGGTACATTTTATTTTTTGTAATCACTATTTTAGCCACTGCCGTTTCATCAAATGAAACTGACGGTCTTGACGGTCTGAATGGAGGGGTTTTGCTTCCTGCTTTTTCTGCTTATGCAGTCATCGCTTTTGTGGAAGGTAAAGTTGATTTAGCAGCTTTTTGCGCCGTTATCTCCGGCGGACTTTTGGCTTTTCTCTGGTTCAATGTTCATCCGGCTCGTTTTTTTATGGGTGACACCGGAGCGATTTCGTTAGGAACATCTCTTGGAGTAGTAGCTTTATTAACCAATTCTGCGCTCATTCTTCCTATTGTTTGTTTCATTTACGTGCTTGAATCTTCTTCTGTGGTGATTCAACTAACCTCAAAAAAGCTTCGCGGAAAAAAAGTTTTTCTTTCCGCCCCTTTTCATCACCATTTGCAAGCCCTCGGCTGGCCGGAAACAAAGGTTACAATGAGGTTTTGGATTCTTTCCGGGGTATTCGGTGTTGTTGGGTTAATTGTTGGAATTTTTGGAATGGGAAAATAAAGAAAGAATTTAAAATTAGAAATTTGAATGCAGTTATCAAGAAATTATTAAAATTAAGAGTAGTATTTCATTTCTAATTTCAAATTTCTAATTTCAAATTGCTAACGGTGTTTCCTAAAAAAACAAAGAGAAAATTAAGAAAAAGCAATAAGGAGTTTTCACGGGGTCTTGCAATCCCTTTTGTTCTCGTATTTGGAGCAATTTTGGCCATGATACTTACCAGTCTTATGGGCTACGTGGCTTATCGTTATGACCAGTCAGTCAGACAGATAGCGAAAAGCAATTCTCTTCAAGCCGCTGAAGCTGGACTTAATTATTATTATTGGTATGTTCTGCACACTTTGGAAGGAAAAACCTCTGCTCAAACTGATGCTTACTGGGCAAATACCCCTTTGGGAATTCCTTCTTATCAAGGCTCGCTCAAAAATCAATCAGGAACGGTAATTGCCTATTACAAAATAGAAGTTACCCCTCCTGCTAGAGGCTCAACTGTCATTCTAGTCAAAATTACTGGTTGGGATGCGAATTTTCCTGACCTGAGGAGAGAAATTGATGCAAGACTCAGAAAACCTTCCTGGAGCGAGTATACAGTGATTGCCAACGACATAATGCGCTTTGGAGAGGGAACTGAAATTTGGGGTCCGATTTTTTCCAACAACGGAGTACACTTTGATGGCGTTGCCCATAATCTGGTTTCCAGTAATATCCCGACAACTTATTATGATCCCGACTATAGCGCTTACAAACCGGGAGTTTGGACATCTAAGCCGGACGAATCACAAGTTTTTCTTGCTGGTAAATTGTTTCCTACTCCCCTAAAAGATTTTAATAAAATTGCAGTAGACTTTGGAACTACCAAGCTTTCCTCAAATCCCAGTCAAGGAGGTTTTTATTTAGCAAAGCTATCAAAATCTTCTGATTGTGGCTATCATATAATCTTAGAAACTACTAATAAATTCAAAGTTTATAAAGTAACTTCTTGTAATTCTGTTTATTTTAATATCAATAAAGAAACTTATGTTAATGAGTATACAATGCCTTCAAACGGTCTGATTTTTATTGAAGATCATCTTTGGATTGAAGGAGCTATTAGTAATAAACATCTAACGGTTGTCGCAGCAGACACGAGCGGAGCTGATCCGGCAAATATTTATCTTTTTAAAGACATCAACTATACATATGACGATGGACGTGACGTGCTGGGATTGGTAGCTCAGAATAATATTACCGTTACATTAAACAGTAACAACGTGTTAAACATCCATGCCGCTCTTATCGCCCAATCGGGAAGAATCGGAAGGGATTATTACACCAGTTCGGACTCCTCGACTTATTATAAAAGGAATACCATCAATGTCACAGGAGCCCTCGCTACCAATAGACGTTATGGGTTTGCTTGGACTTGTGGCGCAGGAACGTATTGTTCTGGATACAATATTAGAAATATAATTTACGACAATAACCTTCTTTACTATCCTCCCCCCTTTTTCCCAACAGGAGACCATTATTCGCTGGATTTGTGGGAAGAAAAATAGCAAACAATTCAAAATTAAAAGTTATAAGTTCAAAATTTTGGTTTGAGCTATCGCTCACATCCAATTTAGTTGTCGCCTTCGGCGACTCCATAATTTTGCACTTTGCACTTTTAATTTTCCATTTATTTAAAGATCCTCTCCCAAACCATGGCAAATTTATCATGGAATCTGGAAAAATCTTTGAAAGTTATGAGTACCATAAGAAGAAGGAGAATGTAGAGCCCAATAGCATGTATAGTTCCTTCTATTTTAGGGCTAACCGGTTTTCCTTTTATTTTTTCTAAAATTAAAAAGAGGATTCTCCCTCCGTCCAGAGCCGGGAAGGGAAGAAAGTTCATAAAAGCCAAATTAATTGAGATTATGGCAGCAAATTGAAGAAAATAAGGAAGCCCCATTTCTTTCATTTGGTTCGTCATCACCACTATGCCTACCGGACCCGAAAGATCGACATTGACTTTTTGAGCATGTATTAATTTTTCAATAATATTTTTAAGATAATCATACATTAGGCCAAGCAATTCGACTGAACGCACTGGTCCCATTTTTATCGAGTCTAACAAGGGATATTTGACAATTCCGGTTCTGGCAAGTTCAATTCCAAGTGCCCCCTGACCTTCGGGGGGGTTAGTCCTTGGTTCCAGATCTAATCGATAAACATCGTTACCTCGGAGGACCTCTACAATAATTTTTTGCCCCGCCTTCTCTTTGGTCAGATTTTGAATTTCACTCACTTTGTCCACATTAATCCTTCCTTTGTCGGGAACAACAAATGATCGAATCGAATCCCCAGTTTTTATACCGGCGGTTTCTGCGGGGGAGCCTGCCACGACATCTGTCACCTGAATTTTAGCATCTTTCACAGTATCCCCATCGCCGACTATTTCCGGTACTCCAATCCAAAATACCAAAGAAAAAAGCAGTGAACCTAAAATAAAATTCATCACAATTCCCGCAATCAAAATAGAAAACCTTTTCCAAACGGGCTGGGCTGCGAAAGAATCTGGTTCATTTTTCGATTCACCATCTTCTCCCATGATCTTCACAAATCCGCCTAATGGAATCATATTGATCGAATATAGTGGCAGAATCATTCGATCCCTAATTTTATCGACCACTTTTTCTTTTCGCAGAAACATCCAGCGAGGTTTTTTATCTTTTCTTCTAACTTTAACAATACCCAGAGCCCTGGGAGGAAAACCAAAACCAAATTCTTCTACTCTAACCCCCAAAAAACGCGCTACCAAAAAATGACCCAGCTCATGAGTCAGAATAAGAACGGCTAGCAACGCTAGGAAAATCAAAAGGATTGATAGAAGGTGAAGCATGAAATAAGTTCGAAAGTTAAAAAGTTTACCGTTTTACTGCCATCCCGAAACAAGTTCAGAATGACAAATAACAGAAGAATGTTGTAAAAGTAATCTCATAAACCAACATTATTGCCCAAAAATCGTTTCCACTTGCCTGACAATAATGACGGCGCTCAGGGCAATAACCACTCCGATGATGGAATAAATTACCATTGTTTTTCCGGATTTTGCTCTGCCTTCATCCCCTCCGGAGGCAAAATACATAATAGCGCCCATTAAAATCCCCGCCATTCCAATTAGCCCGAGCAGGGCAAACAAAAAGTTGATCATACGAGTCACAATATCTTTCGCCCCAGTAGTATTAGTCGTACCTTTCCAGCCTAAAGCCCTACCGATTTCATTAATCAGAATATCGGCACCAAGAACAATAGCAAATCCAACAACTGCACCAATAAGAGTTTTTTTCGCTTTTTCTGCAATACTCACATTAGCTCCGGAAAAAAGATAAATCACTCCGGCAATAATAATAACAACTACTGTAATTCCCACCACAATTCCCCGCAAATTTCCTACAGCCTGCAGAATACATTCTCGGACAGTCGTACAACTGATTAAAGAAGGCAATTCTTGTGCTCCTGCAAAATTATAGGTCAAAACTGAAAGTCCTAAAATGGCCGGAAAGATAAGCAAGTGCAGGTTTCTTTGAATTTTGTCTAACATTTTGGTTTTTTAGTTTTTATTCTAGTCACTTATTATATATTGATAAATTTAGATTGAAAAATAATGCGCTCAATTTAAAATTTTTATTAAAACAGTGTCTTCTGATCAAACTCTTGATAAATGCTTCTTACTAGGCTATCCGCTTCTTTGTTTTCTTCTCTTGGGATGTAATGAAATTCTACTTTTTGAAATTCCATCATTAAATTCCAAACTTCTACAAACAGTTTTATTGTCCTCTCATTTTTCAGTTGGTATTTGTGGTTTAGTTGGTTGGCAACCAGTTGGCTGTCCATATAGCAGTTGAGATGAGCGTTTTTCGCCTCTTTTCCTCCAATCAACGCCTTTGTTTTTTTTAGGGCAAAAGCAAGTGCTTTGTATTCCGCCTCGTTATTCGTTCCAATTCCGATATCTTTAGCATATTTCTTTTTTTCTCCATCATATTCAATCGTAGCTCCAATAGCAGAAGGCCCAGGATTACCAAGAGAACCGCCGTCGGTGTGAATTGTTACTTCCACAAGAATAATTTAAAATTTAAAGCTAATTCTTCCTCCCCTTTCGAAGGGGAGGTGCCCGTAGGGCGGAGGGGTTTGTTTTATTCAACTTTCTAAAACCTCTCCGGCCTTCGGCCACCTCTCCTTGAAAAGGAGAGGAAAAGTTTCTTTTAACCTTTCAAAATTTATACAATCATTTTTTTCCTTTTTTCATCTAGCTTTTTAATTGGCGCGACTGTTTTGTCTAATTTTTTAATTCCTAGTCCTGCAAAAGCGGTTGTTACAATATTTCCTTCTAACGTTATAATTACACCCTTCCCAAAAATAGGATGAAAAATTTTGTCACCTTCCACTAGAGTCTCGTTACATGTTACCATTTTTCTATTAATTTGTTCTCGTTCTTTTTCTTGAACTCGAATATTAAGACGGTATTCCGAAACTTTGCCTTCTTTTTCATATTCATCAACTAGCTCCCGAGGTAGCTCTCGTAGGAACCTTGAAGGAGGATTAGCTTGAACGCTTCCAAAAAGATGCCTTCTGAGGGCTCTCGTGAGAAAAACCTTTCTTTTTGCGCGGGTAATGGCAACGTAGAAAAGTCTTCTTTCTTCTTCCATTTCCAGATTGTTGCCGAAAGAGCGACTGTGTGGGAAAATGCCTTCTTCCATACCTGTAAGGAAAACTGTGTCAAACTCCAATCCTTTGGAAGAATGGATGCTCATTAATTGGACTTTGCTCCCCCGATCCTCCGGATTCTTTTCTTCAGCAGAAAGGAGGCTAATTTCTTCCAAAAAGGTTTCAAGCACTTCAGAAGCTTTCTGGGAACCATATTTTTCTGTGACCGTTAGCAGTTCTTTGATGTTTTCCAACCTTTCTTCGCCTTCTTCCTCCTTCGAAAGTAAATATTCTTCGTATCCCGTAACTTTAAGTAATAAACTGATAGTTTCCTTCAGACTTTTTTCCGGCAGAGAAAGTTTAATTTCACGCAGGGCTTTGGCAAATCCCTCCCATTTCTGAAGACTTGGATCAGTATCTAGGATTTTATTGAATAAATTTTCATTTAGGAGAAATTCGGTAATATTTTTTTCTTCTCTTTCCGCCATCTTCTTCATGTTTTTATAGGAAATTTTACCTAGATTTCTTTTGGGAACGTTAAAGACCCTCTTAAGGCTCATCTCGTCTCGATAATTGACTAATATTCGCAGGTATGCCAAAACATCTTTAATTTCTTTGCGAGAATAAAAACGCAGAGCCCCGACAATGTGGTAAGGAATTCCAGCTTGGAGAAAGGCTTCCTCGATAGATCTTGACTGGGCGTTTATTCTGTAAAGAACAGCTGTTTCTCCTAGGTGAATCGTTTTTTGCTGTTCCTCAATTCTTTCAGTAACAAAAAGAGCTTCATCTTCTTGATCGGAAGCAGAATAAATGGTTAATTTTTCTCCTGCCTGATTTTTGGTCCACATTTTCTTCTCTTTCTGGCTGGCGTTCTTTTTGATGATTTCATGGGCAGCGTCAAGAATGTTTTGAGTACTCCTGTAGTTTTGTTCCAGTAGAACGATTTTCGCCTCTGGATAGTCCTTTTCAAAACTTAAAATGTTTTGAATGTCCGCTCCTCGCCATCCATAAATACCTTGGAAATCGTCTCCTACCACGAAAATATTGCGATGGTTTTCCCCTAGCATTTTGACCAGTTGATATTGGCCCTTGTTGGTGTCTTGATATTCGTCTACTAAAATCTTTTGAAATTGATTTTGATAACGTTCTTTGATTTTTTCTTTTTCTCGAAAAATCATAACTGGAACCATAATTAAGTCGTCAAAGTCAAAAGCATTTAAGTTTTTGAGATTTTTTTGGTAAGATTCATAGACTTTGCCCATTCTTTCCTCAAAATAGTTTACGGGATTTTCAAGGAAATGATCTGGCCGAAGGAGTTCGTTTTTCGCATTTCCAATGAAATTTTGTACTTGAAAAATAGGGAATTGTTCATCGTTGACGCCTTGCTCTTGCATAATTGTCTTAATCAGTTTTTTCTGTTCCTCCTCGTCATAAATTGCAAAATTCCGTTCATATCCGATTTTTTCTGCTTCTTCTCGAAGAATTCTTGCACCAATCGAGTGAAAAGTGCCAATGGTCGGAACCATACTTTCGGAGAAGCCACGAACCCAAGGCCGGTTGGTAATTTTCATTCCAAGCAATTCTTCCACTCTTCGCATCATTTCCCTAGCTGCTTTGTTGGTGAAAGTAATGGCTAAAATATTGGAGGGATCGATTTTTTCGCTGATAAGATAAGCGATCCGGTGTGTAAGAACTCGTGTTTTTCCCGATCCTGCTCCTGCAATAACCAGCATCGGTCCATCCTTGTGAAGAACCGCCTTTTGCTGAGGGTCGTTTAGGTTATCGAATATTTTATTTTGCATGATTAAATGTCGTTTAGGGTATAGAATGTCTTGGTCATTTACCAGTGTAACGTGTCATCCCCGGCGTGTCGACCGGGGATCCAGGAGGATAGAAAATTACTCTAATTAACCTAATTATATTAATTGACCTAAAAAAGCACCAAATATCAAATAATAAAAATAAAATATTAAGGAATTGGTTTTTTGGGATTTTGTTTAGAATAATTAGGTTAATTAGAGTAATTAGAGTAGTTAGAATAGTTAGAATAATTAGTGAGTCTAACTGGATCCCGGCTCGGAGGCCGGGATGACACACCAATTAAATCTTACTTTGTTTGAAAAATTGAGAAATTCTAGCCTTGAAAATTGATTGTCTCCTTAGACGGGAAAATTGTGAACTGAAAATTGAAAATTCTATTATATATCCAAATTTTTCACCTCTTTCGCCTTACTCTGAATAAAATGTCTTCTGGGATCAACTTCCGCTCCCATTAGGGTTTCAAAAACCGAGTTGGATTTTTCAGCGTCTTCGGAAGTGACCTGGAGCATTACTCTTTGTTTAGGATTCATCGTAGTATCGAACAATTGATCAGGGTTCATTTCTCCCAAACCTTTGTAGCGCTGGATGTTGATTCTGGGGGATTTAGAGGGTTCTTTTTTCTCGGTCTCTTCGTTTTCAATTTCTTCTCCGCTTTCATCAGATTCATCAACTTGAATTTCTAGAGTTGTGTTTCCTCCATTCAATTCACTAATAATACGGTTTCTTTCTTCGTCAGAATAAGCATAGAAGGCTTCCTTCCCTTTCTGGATCTTAAAAAGCGGTGGCTGGGCAATAAAAACATGCCCTTCATTCACCAACTCGGGAAAATTTCGGTAGAAGAAAGTAAGAAGAAGAGTTCTGATGTGGGCACCGTCAACATCGGCATCGGTCATAATAACTACGCGGTTATAACGGAGTTTCTTCATATCGATATTTTCTCCAATGCCTGTCCCAAGCGCAATAATCAAATTTTTGATTTCTTCTGAACTGAGCATTTTGTCGATTCGAGCCTTTTCAACATTCAAAATCTTTCCTCGAAGTGGTAAAATCGCTTGAGTACGACGATCCCTTCCTTGTTTGGCAGACCCTCCAGCCGAATCCCCCTCAACAATATAAAGTTCGCATTCTCCAGGATTTCTGGAAGAGCAATCAGCCAGTTTCCCGGGGAGAGTCATCCCCTCCATGGCGCCTTTGCGAATTACTGAATCCCTGGCTGCTTTGGCGGCTCGTCGCGCTTTAGCGGAAAGTAAACACTTGCCTAGTATTTGCTTAGCATCTTGTGGGTTTTCTTCCAAGTATTCTTCCATACCCGCTTTTGTTATTCTATAAATTACTCCCTTGATCTCCGGATTACCCAATTTATCTTTTGTTTGTCCCTCAAATTGGGGAGTATCTGACATTTTCACCGAAATAACAGCGGTTAGCCCCTCGCTTACATCGTCAGAAGTTAAGACTTCTTCTTTCTTCTTGATCCATCCCTGTTTTTTCGCATAATCATTGAGAGCTCTGGTAAGGGCGATTTTAAAACCTACCAAATGAGTTCCTCCACCAGGATTAAGAATATTGTTGGTAAAAGGAAAAACTTTGCTTTTTAACCCCTCATTATATTGAACAGCAATTTCTGCCCCGACTTTTTCCTCTTCTAAATTTATGTAAATAGGGACTTTGTTTTTAACTTCTCTACCAGCATTAAGACTGTTAACATAGGCAATTATTCCTGATTCGAAGTAAAAAGTGTAAGTGCTTTTTATTTCCTCTTCTGGTGTGGCTCCTTCGGGAAATTCTCTTAAATCGAGAAAAGTAATTTTTATTCCTCTAGTTAAATAAGCTTGGTGTCTCAAATATTCCAGTATTTTTTCTTTATTCCACTCGATTTTGGCAAAAATTTCCGGGTCGGGAGAAAATGTCACTTCCGTTCCAGTTTCATTTGTTTTGTCCAGCTTTTTAACATCTTCTTTGGGTTTTCCGATGCCATATTCTTGTTCCCAACAAAAACCATCCTTTTTAACTGTAACTTTCAAATAGGTGGAAAGGGCGTTTACGACTGAAACTCCGACTCCGTGAAGACCCCCGGAAACTTTATAACCTCCCCCATCAAATTTTCCTCCGGCATGCAGAGTTGTGAGAACTGTTTCTAAGGTGGATTTTTTTGTTTCCGGATGAATTTCAACCGGAATTCCTCGTCCGTCATCCAAGACAGAAACTAAATTTCCTGGGAGGAGTTTGACTACAATATTATTACAAAATCCTGCCAAAGACTCGTCTATGGAATTGTTAACCACTTCCCAAATCAAATGGTGCAAACCTTCTTCTCCGGTGCTTCCAATATACATTCCGGGGCGTTTTCGAACTGGCTCCAACCCTTTTAGAACTTGAATTTGTTTAGCGGTATATTCACTGTTAGGATTTTGATCGATGGCCATATAAATAAGTGAAAAGTTAAAAGTGAAAAGTTAAAAGTGAATTCCAAAATAAAAAACACAGCGTTTTTTGCATTATTTAGTGGTTTTTGAAATAATATTTCGAATTTGAAAGTAACAGAAAAAACAGGCTCACCTTAACCCTTATTATTTCTTTGGACTTTTACTTTTCTACGATTCTATTATCCTAGATTTATTCTAAACAATCAACTTATTGAGTTGTTTTTGGAAATGCTTTTTCAGAGTAGCAGAAAAATAAAAAACCCGAAATATTTATGAGAGAGTAAAAATACCAATAATTAGTTTTTTGTGGTTTAATTATTTCTGTTGTAACTTGTGTAAGTAAATTTGGGAACAAAATAGTTTTTAACCTTTTACTCCTAGTATGCTTAGTTTTTATCACGAAGTTCTTTTTCGACCGCTTCTCAATCTTCTAGTTTTCTTCTACGACATTTTTGGTGATCTGGGGTTTGCCATTATTGCTCTCACTATTCTGATTCGATTAATTCTTTATCCGATTGCCAAAAAATCTCTCGAGCACCAGCAATCCCTTAAGAAAATCCAGCCCAAAATCAAGGCTTTGCAAGAAAAACACAAGGGGGGGGATAAGGAAAAACTTACCGCCGAAATGATGGAACTTTATAAGGAGCATAATTTTAATCCGGCTTCAGGGTGTCTGCCGATGATTGTCCAGTTGGTTATTCTCCTAACTCTTTACCGAGTTTTTATGGGAGGACTGCATCTTGATTCTAACCAGCTTTATTCTTTTGTTGCTCATCCTGCCCACCTCGACACCAGTTTTTTGGGAATATTGGATTTGAGTCAAAAAAGCATGGAAATTCATTTTGCCGAAATGTTTAAGCAAGGAATAAACAAAGAAACTCTACATGTGATCAGTTATTACGGAGTTTTTCTCGCCTTGATGGCTTCGGTGTTGCAATTTATTCAAACAAGAATGACGATTAGAAAGACTATCGAGCAAAAAGCCGAGGAAAAAGCTAAGGAAGCTGTCGAAAAGAAAAATGAGAAGAAAAAAGAGGATAGTCCATTTGATATGACTGAGGCGATGAATACTCAAATGTTGTATTTCTTCCCACTACTCACTTTCTATATAGGAGTTAATTTTCAATCAGGACTTTCTCTTTATTGGACAGTTTCCACACTCCTTTTGGTGCTACAGCAGTATATATTGAATAAAGAGGGGAAATAAATTTTCAATTTCTAATTTTCAATTTCCAAACAAGAAAATCGTTCAATACAAAATGTCATCCCGGGCTTGACCCGGGACCCAGGTTAGTCTCACTAATTAGTCTAATTGTTCTAATTAACCTAATTATTCTAAACAAAATCCCAAAAACTAATTTCTAAGATTTATTTTTTATTATTTGGTACTTGGTGCTTTTTTAGGTCAATTAGTATAATTAGGTTAATTAGTGCAATTTACTATCCTCCTGGATCCCGGGTCAAGCCCGGGATGGCACAAGAGAGTAATTGCAATTATTCTCTGTTTAAAAAGTTGTCCTATAAATCTTAAAATTTGACAATTTCTAAAATCATTATATCTTAGGAAGTACGTGAAATGAGTTAAGAAAGTTTGATTTTTAGGTAAATAGTAATCTTCTCCATATGAGCATTCTTAACCCTAAGAAGATTTCATAAAATAACTCGAAAAATCTTCTTAAAAAAATTAAAAAACCTGGCGCGAAAAGCAAGGATTCTTTGTTTTTGTCGCGAGGTTTTTTCTTGTTCTACGAGGTTTATGGATTAGAACATTAACAATTTGTGAAAGTATGAACACATTTATTGTGTTTACGGTAAGCAAATAAAACTAGCTGAAAATTGCTAGTTGGCATATATAAACTGCGGTAGTGTTTAAGAGCATACAGTGGATGCCTTGGTGCAAAGAGGCGAAGAAGGACGTGGTTAGCTGCGATAAGCTTCGGGGAGCCGCTAGCAGGCGTTAATCCGGAGATTTCCGAATGGGGCAACCCATCCTGAGTAATGTCAGGATATTATTATCTGAATTCATAGGGTAATAAAGCAGACCCAGCGAAGTGAAACATCTCAGTAGCTGGAGGAAAAGAAACTAATAAGCATTCCCCAAGTAGTGGCGAGCGAACGGGGAGAAGCCTAAACTCAGAGTTTTTTTGTTTTCCTTGTTAGAGGCAGAATTTATTCTGCTTCGATCAAGGATTACAATTTATAAATTTTGAGGGTTGCAAGACGGTTAAGTTTTCTTGTGAAGATGCAGGCAACTGCATTTTCACACAGAGACAGATTCGTTTATTGGCTAGTCAAACACTCTGGAAAGAGTGACCAAAGAGGGTAATAGTCCCGTAGGCAAAAGCCTTTAAAAAGTCTGAGTTAATTGTTCTTAAGTAGCGCGATGCCAGTGGAACTTCGCGTGAATCCGCCGGTACTACTCCGGCAAGGCTAAATACTCTTTGCAACCGATAGTGAACTAGTACCGTGAGGGAAAGGCGAAAAGAACCCCTGTAAGGGGAGTGAAATAGATCCTGAAACTGTATGCTTACAATGAGTAGGAGCCCCGCCCCATTTTCGATTGCAGTCTTACTTTGGAAAATATAAGTGAGCGAAGCGACTTCGTCTTCGTTTTATCTTAGTCCATCAGGTTGCAATTAAAAATGGAGCGGGGTGACTGCGTGCTTTTTGCAGAACGAGCCTACGAGTTATTTTGTATGGCAAGGCTAACCCCGCCCTACTTTTGGGTATAATCCGAAAAATTAGAACATATCGAGACGAAGTCGCTTCGCTCACGTATATTCTATAAAGTAAGATTTTACTTGAAAGTGGAGCGGGGGGAGCCGTAGCGAAAGCGAGTCTTAACCGGCGAAATTAGTCGTACGAAATAAACCCGAAACCGGGCGAGCTAACCATGAACAGGGTGAAGTATGGGTAACACCATGCGGAGGCCCGAACCCACGAGCTGTGCAAAACTCCGGGATGATTTGTGGTTAGAGGAGAAATTCCAATCGAGCTCGGTAATAGCTGGTTCTCTCCGAAATATCTCTTGGGATAGCCGTTAGTTATTTCTTTTAAGAGGTAGAGCTACTGAATGAGTAGGCGTGGCTTCGGCCTAGTCTATTCAACCAAACTCCGAATTCTTAAAATCTAGGCTAACGAGTCAGTCTGTGAGGGCTAAGCTTCATAGACAAAAGGGGAACAACCCAGACCACCGGTTAAGGTCCCTAAATTTTCTTTGTTTCTTTAGAAACAGAGATCTTCTTGTGTCCTTGTGGCGCAAGAGGAACGCTTAGTGGTAAAGGATGTGAAATTCCGAAAACAGCTAGGATGTTGGCTTAGAAGCAGCCATTCATTTAAAGAGTGCGTAATAGCTCACTAGCCTAAGGAGTTTTGCGCCTAAAATATAACGGGGCTAAGCGTAATACCGAATCCGTGGATCCCGTGTTTCACTAATGTTCAACACGGAATTTTCAATTTTCAATTTTCAGTTTTCAATGAATTTTCCCGCCTTAGGCGGGTCGCCTATGGCGACAATGACTCAATGAAATAATTTCAAACTATATTTTTTTTGAAAATTAAATCATTGTAAATTGTGAAATTGATTGGAAATTGGAAATTGGAAATTGGAAATTCCCGTGGTGAGCGGTAGCGAAACACGGGGTGGTAGGAGAGCATTCTTTATGCGTTGAAGCTGGATCGTGAGGTCCAGTGGAGTGTAAAGAAGAGAGAATGTAGGCATGAGTAGCCGCAATACCGGTTAAATCCCGGTACACCGTAAGCCCAAGGTTTCCTGAGCGATGTCAATCAGCTCAGGTTTAGGCGGCCCTAAGGCGAGGCCGAAAGGCGTAGTCGATGGACAGCAGGTTAATATTCCTGCCCTGCCTATTACTTTGCTAAGGAGTGACGGAGTTTTGTAGTTTTCGCGCTTTATTGGATTAGTGTCTTTCTATCGAGGAAGTTCTTGAGGCAAATCCCAAGAGCACAATTCCGAGGTAGGAAGGGAAGGAAGGCGCAAGCCGACCGAACGAAAATGAGCAAGCTTCCAGGAAAAGCTTCTATGATGGTAATGGGCATCCGTACTTAAAACCGACACAGGTGGGCGAGGCGAGTAGCCTCAGGTGAACGGGAGAACCCTCCTTAAGGAACTCGGCAAGACAGCGGTCGTAACTTCGGGATAAGGCCTGCCGACCCTAGAGAGCTGGGAAATAGGACAAAGTGAAATTCTTATAATTTTGGAGGTTATATTTTGGTTGTCAACAAGGTAAGGATTGAGAGCTATGTAGATGAAAACGATGGTTCAAGAAGGACTGTCGCAATTCTAGGAGAAGTTCAGCCGGATATGGACAAAATATTATGTCCAATGTCCGAGGAAAACTTCCTGAATCTTTTTAAGAGTGCAATTAACAACGCAAATTTCAAAGTTACTCTTTGTAGGGCTTGCGCTCGAAAGCACATGATTAATGAGATTCCTTGGAGTTGCACAAATTGCATAGCCAATAATCATTCAGAAGAAAATTCTGAAAAATATCCCTTAGATGCCATTGTAATAATTAAAAATGGCAAAAAAACAAGGGCAACAGCCTTTGTACCCAAAAAAGAATTATAGACCATCAAAACTTCGGGAAGAAATGATTCTTCCCCCTATTTCCCAGTCTCTTTAGGCGTCGGCCGCAGCTAAAGACTCCAAGCGACTGTTTAACAAAAACACAGTTTCCTGCTAACCCGCAAGGGGATGTATAGGAGCTGACCCCTGACCAGTGCTGGAACGTTAACGGGAAAGGTGCAAGCCAATCCCCGAAGCGCCAGTGGACGTCGGCCGTAACTATAACGGTCCTAAGGTAGCGAAATTCCTTGTCTGGTAAATTCAGACCTGCACGAATGGGGTAACGATTTGGAGACTGTCTCAAGGAGGGACCCGGCGAAATTGCATTAGCAGTGAAGATGCTGCTTACCCACGGCTAGACGGAAAGACCCCGTGAAGCTTTACTACAGCTTGACATTGAAGCGTGTGCTTTGATGCTTAGAATAGGTGGGAGACTTTGAAGTCCCGATTTTGGTTGGGATGGAGTCAAAAGTGAAATACCACCCTTTATCGTATACGTTTCTAACTTCGGACCAAAAGTACTGGTTCGAGGACAGTGTCTGGTGGGTAGTTTGAGTGGGGCGCTCACCTCCTAAAATGTAACGGAGGTGTTCAAAGGTTGGCTATCCCGGGATGGAAATCCGGGAGATAGTGCAAAAGCATAAGCCAGCTTTACTGCAAGACCTATACGTCGCGCAGTCGCGAAAGCGGGATTTAGTGATCCGATGGTTGCGTGTAGACGCGCCAAAGCTCAGCAGATAAAAGTTACTCCGGGGATAACAGAGTGGTACCCCCCAATAGCCCAAATAGACGGGGGTGTTCGCTACCTCGATGTCGGCTCATCACATCCTGGGGCTGGAGAAGGTCCCAAGGGTTTGGCTGTTCGCCAATTAAAGTGGTACGCGAGCTGGGTTCAAACCGTCAAATACGGCGGCATTAGAAAGTAATTTCTAATGAAAAGCTGACTCATATCGGGGAAGTCCTAACAATATCGGACCAATTGGACAGTTAAACTGTCGTATGTTAGGATAATCCCGAGGGAAGTTTTAAGCCTTTTTAAAATGAATAGTTTTTCCGAAGTCGAAAAAGCCTATATAGCTGGATTTCTTGATGGAGATGGCAGTGTTTATGTCAAACTCACTAAGAATAAAAGTTATAAATTTAGATATCAAGTAAGTGCTTATATTTCTTTTTATCAAAGCCAAATTAAGAATCAATTTTTAGAAGAAATTCAAAAAAAATTTGGTTGTGGCTATTTAAGAAAAAGAAAAGACGGCATTTCTGAATTTATTTTGGGAGACGAAAAATCTCAAATAGAATTCATTGAAATGGTGTTGCCCTACAGTAAACTGAAGAAAAAACAGTTAAAGCTGATGGGAAAAATCTTAAAATATAAAAAAGAAGTAAAAAACGCCGATGATTTTCTAAAAATATGCGCTTTAGTAGACGAGTATCGATTGTTGAACTATTCAAAAAAGAGAAAAATTTTGACTAAAGAAGTCAAAAAAACTCTTAGAAAAGAAGGCTTAATAACCCCGTAGAGACTTGTTACTAGATTAAAATCTAGTAACAGATTCTGATTTTTAAAATCAGGATAACACGTCGGCCCCCTAAACCTAGTATGGTTCAGGGTGATGGTATAGTCCAATCCTACAGCAATGTAAGGGAAAATGCGTGAGACAGGTTGGTCCCTATCTACCGTGGGCGTACAAAGATTTGAGAGGATCTGTCCCTAGTACGAGAGGACCGGGATGGACTGACCTCTGGTCTACCAGCTGTCACGCCAGTGGCACCGCTGGGTAGCTAAGTCGGGAAGGGATAAACGCTGAAAGCATCTAAGTGTGAAGCCCACCTCAAGATTAGATCTAGATCTCCTGGAAGACTACCAGGTTGATAGGCTGCAGGTGTAAGTTCGGCAACGGATTGAGCCGAGCAGTACTAATGATCGTTAACTACTTCAGTTTTATTCTTTGGAAGCGCAATTTTTTGCGTTTCCAAAGGGCCGACTAGCAGTTTTTAGGGAGTTTTATTCTTCCGTAATCACAAGTTCATACAAAATTTTTAAAAACGTCCGCCTTAGGCGGGCGTTTTTTATATTATCAGTGTCATTCCCGGCGTGTCGACCGGGAATCCAGGAGGATGGAAAATTACTCTAATTGTTCTAATTGACCTAAAAAAGCACCAAGTACCAAACAATAAAATAAATTTTAGAAATTGATTCTTGGTATTTTGTTTAGAACAATTAGGTTAATTAGAACAATTAGAATAATTAGTGAGACTAGTCTGGATTCCTGCCTTGTGCCACCGCTAAAGCTAAGGCGACACGCGGTCGCAGGAATGATACAACCTTTCTGTACTTTCTCTTTTTTCAGTGCTATAAATCCAAGTAATACAAGCTCAGTTGTGTTTTTTTATTTTTTTCTTTCTCATAAAGACCATTATGGTTATTTTTCCCCGTCAAAAAACCGACGATTCAAGACAAAGGAAAATTCAACGTATTGGAGAAATTATCCCGGGGGCTCTTTGTTGGGGGGTTTTAGTCCTTGGAATAGCTCTTTCTTTTTTTGAACCGATCTGGGCGGCCGTATTTATTATTTTTTACGATCTTTTTTGGTTGACTCGGGTGATTGTTCTAAGTTTTCTAACAATAATTGCTTATCGAAAACTGAAAAAAAATCAGAAAATCAATTGGCTCCGAAAGTGTAAAAAAATTAGTGGCAAATATGATCTAAACCTGGGTTCGGTCTATCATTTGATTATTCTTCCCTACGTCAGCGAAGGACTAGAAATTCTGGAACCGACTATCTTGAGTTTTATTGAATCAAATTATCCCAAAGATCGAATAATTGTTTCTATGTCTTGTGAAAAAAGGGCAGGGGAAGAAGCTAATCAAAATCAATATTCTTTAAAAGAAAAATACGGCAAACAATTTGCCGGATTCCTTACAGCTGTTCATCCAGATAATCTTCCGGGAGAAATGAAGGCAAAAAGTGGAAACGCCAATTGGGCACTTCGAAATGCATTAGATTTTCTAAAACAAAAAAATATCAAACACGAGCAAGTGGTAGTCTCTAATTTTGATTGCGATACAAGAGTGCACAAAGAATATTTTGGTGCGGTAACTTATAACTATATTACAAATGAGAACCGCTACAGATCTAGCTATCAACCCCTTCCGATGTTTAACAATAATATTTGGGACACTAATGCGGTTGTCCGGATTATTTCTCTCGGAACGTCTTTTTGGCATATGATTGAAAGCGTTCGCCACGAGCGGCTGGTCACTTTTTCTTCCCACTCAATGAGCTTAGTTGCCCTTCTGGACGTTGGAATGTGGCAGAACGATATTATTTCAGAGGACTCAGCTATTTTTTGGCAGTGCTATTCCAAATATGATGGGGATTACCGCACTGTACCTCTCTTCTTACCAGTTTCGATGGATGCCACTTTGACGGATAATCTTAAAAAAACTCTGATTAACCAATACAAACAGCTTCGTCGCTGGGCTTATGGAGTAGAGAGTTTCCCAAGGCTTCTGCGAGTATTCTTAAATAAAGATTGTAAAATTCCTTTGTCATCAAGATTCAGCATCATTTTTACTATGCTAGAAGGAAGAGTTTCGTGGGGAACAACTTCTTTTATGCTCCTTTTTATGGGATGGTTGCCTCTTATGGTTGGAGGAGCCAATTTTAATGAAATGGTATTAGCTCATAATTTACCTCTCATTACTCAGTTTTTGATGAGGCTAGCCATGACCGGAATCATTTCCTCCGCCATTTTATCCTTCTTCATCATCCCTCGCCGTCCCAAACACTACAGCTGGTTTAAAAATATCGCTTTCGGACTCCAGTCCCTGTTGGTTCCACTTGTTTCCATCGTAATGACCGCCACTCCTGCTATGGACGCTATGACCCGACTGATGCTGGGGAAATACTTCGGGAGCTTTTGGGTTAGTGAGAAGAAGACGGTGAAGAAATAAGGATTTATCAAGATTTACTAAGACAAGCCAGTGCTTTGCATTATGTTGCGCCTCACCAAAAAATCCGTCCTCAATGGAAATCTTTTCTTTACTCCATTCCAAAAACACACGAGCATGGGTCTGTTGTAGTTGCAGTAGCTGAATTCTCTCTCCAGAGTTTGCCTGCAGCTTCACAATTTCTTTTACTTAAACAATCATCGCCAGGAAACAAACAACGGCAATTGCCATCATTATAATGAGGCATATTATTATTTATCCAATATCCTCCCTCCGATTCGCACACGGTTTGATTTTTACAAGAATTGGTTGAATTTACATCCCCTGTATCAGTTTTTGGCTTGTCCATACCAGGTTTTTTGTTAATAGTCCCAGGAACTTCTCCTGAAATGCAATAACCATTGCTCATAAAAGTACCTGTTGGACAAAGACAAATGTGAACATCTGTTCTGTCATCCCACGTTCCACCAGTACTCGTGCAGGCAAGTTTTTCATCTTTTGGTATATCAGTAGCTCCTTCACTCGTACATCCTCCGTCTTTATCTACACACTGACCAGTTGGGCATTGACAATCATAAACAGGATCCCATAGTTTGATTACCCCGGCAGAAGGATTGTCGCATTTTGCTTGATTAGCTACGGTATAATTTGCAAATTGAATCCAGTCTCCCCCAGAAGCCAAACATTTTTTGCTATTCGCTGTCGTTGGTGTGCCACTATTACCGGTAGGCTCAGGATTACAACTCTTTGGATAAGTTTTTCTTTCATGTGGAGCCTTACTTGCTTCCGAATCGCCTGGACAAGCACAATAGGAATACATAGGTGCATCAATAGCATCCATCCATCTCCCACCGGAATTTTCGCAATTTTGTTGTTCCGAGCCATTTATTGTCGTCGGAGACGAATCAGGAAAAGTACATTGACAATTACCGCTAGTGGCTGCAGTGCCATTCCCAGTATCCACTTTAACAGTCTGGAAATTATTATTTGCTCCCCAAACGCCACCCATTTCTTCACAAGTACTTTGACTTTGACAAGGATCTTGGATTGGATCTCCGTTTCCAGTACCTAAAGGATTATCTATTATTGAAATCACGGGTTGTCTGGTTTGAATTATTGCTATGATAAAGGACAATATTTGTCTTAATTCTTCAATTGAAAGACTGTTTATTGTTGTAGCATCAACAATCGGAGAATCGGGACAATCCCATCCATCGCCACTTGAGTTAATAACACAATTATCTCCTGGAGGGGCTGAAATCGAGGCAAAAACACTTGGAATTAAATTGAAAGAAGCTTTTCTTCCTATTAAATCCTGAATCTTTTTTTGATCAATTTTGATTAATTTAATTTTTCCTTGTTCCTTTTTAAAAGTCAC
This sequence comes from bacterium, assembly GCA_021779915.1. Lineage (GTDB taxonomy): Bacteria > Patescibacteriota > Minisyncoccia > CAIUEV01 > CAIUEV01 > JAJXZR01. The sequence continues at coordinate 28,627 of JAJXZR010000044.1, read as the reverse complement.
TATTTCTCCTGCATCCTTTCCTGAACGATCAGAGGAAGAGAAAGAGATTATTTCTCCTTCAGACAAGTTATTGAGAGCGGTTTCTAGCTCTTTTGCAGAAGTGCTTTGTGGCAAGATTGCCTGCGATGTCTTTTTCTGTTTTGAATTTTCTACCAAAACACTGATTGATTGTACGGGAATACTGGCAGTTTGATTTTTTCCTCCCCCCATAATATTGTTAACGGTTGTGACTGCTACTAATCCCAAGACCGAAACGACAACACCTACAATTCCATAAACCACTATTTTCTTAGCTTGTTCTATTTTATCTTTCTCTCCCCCAGCAGTTAGATAAGTATATCCTGCGTAAATGAAAGCAATTATCCCAATTAAACCAATCATTATTATTGACCAATCAATAAAGGAAAGAAGTATTTCTGACACAGATCTTCCCGAAAGCCCGAATCCACCTAATGAATCCGAATTCCAACCCCCTCCTGAAACAGTGGCGTAAACAGGCATAATGGGGGAATCGATATTTTTGCTCTTTTTCATTTTTTGTTTTTTAATTTTTAAAATATTAAATTATTTTTTTAATCCATTATTCCTCCCCATTCTACTACTGTGAATCCTTTTCTTTCCGGGGTAATAATAATCGGTTCTTTTAGGTCTGTTTTTTCTTGCAGTGGTTTGAAATAGAAATTTCGACGGATAACTGTGTCTGGCTGAGGACTAATTTTTAGATTCATATTTTCTTTCAAATATTGATCACTCAGAAGCTTTATTTCATAATAATTAGCCTTGTTTAGAACTCCCAACCAATATTCCTTGAATTGTGCACTTTCCTTCTCGTTCAATCCTAATTTTTGCAAATTATCATTAAACCATTGATTTAGATCTTCTTTTTTAACAACCCAACCCTCTTTAGGAAGATCTAATTTATTCAAGGTATTCTCATAGAACAAATAATCATATTTGCCGTCTATTAAACTACTGGGTGTTGCCTTCACTTTCCAACCGTTTTGAGGGTATTCAGGATCGCTTTTTATTATTTCTCCGTTAATACCAAGAGTAACACCTACCTCTATATTTCTTTGAGGGTAAAGATAGATAGCCGGTTTAAAAGCGACTGGTCCTTCTGGAAAGTTAGGTGTTCCACAAATCTCTTTCATTTTGGTAATAAGATTTCCTTGACAAGAATAGTTCGTAATATTTGAATTAGTTAGTCCATTTTGAACTAAATAACGAACTCCCGTCATGGCGGTGGATATACTAGGTGTGCAGACGGCTATTGCGCTTGCGCCACAGTCCGTCGTGGTTCCGCCAGTTTTGCAAGTTGTACTTTTACCTTCGATTTGGTACAGATTATTTAATAAGTTCGGACACTGATTTAGCGTGTCATCAGAGATAACTCCACTTGCAAGACTTTTATTTTGATCCATTCTTTCCAAATTTAGAACTGTCATAGTCACATCAAAACCGCTTCCGTTGGGAATCCCCCTTATTTCGCTGGTTTCTTTGATTCGAGAGCCACGGAAATAATTCATTTCGGAAATAGTTAGTTTTGCTTGTCCACCTCCTGAGAGTATTTTGTAAAAACATTGATAATCCGATTTACAGTCGGTGAAAGTGGTATCATCTCCAATGTTTCCTGTGCATTTTCCCTGGCTGTCAAGACATTGGCTCCCGGGACACCTGCATCCTAACCAAGGATAAGTTTGTGAGGAGCAGGGACCATCTGGTCCGTCACAATTTTCTTGTTTATAAAATGCCGAGGTAGATTTTCCGCAAAAATTACTTGGATAATCATGGGAATAATTGTACATTGCATGATAACCTTGCCCATAATTCATCCATTGTCCGTTGCTTGAAGTACAATTGGACTTTAATGTGTCTATGTCAATACAAGAAGCCCAACTAGCTTGTCCAAGCATCTTTCCAATGTCGACTTTTCCATGGCAAGAAGATGTTGGAAAGGTTGTGTCAGTGCATTTCCCGTTTGAACTCGAATCCAAATATTTTCCATCTGGACAATGGCATATATGTCTTACCCAACCATTACCACCTTGTGCTATCCAAGTTCCTCCGGAATTCTCACAAGTTATTTTCTCGGAAGTGGAATCCTTCGATTTACACTGCCCATTTCCGTCAACACATTGTCCATCCGGACACGCACATCCCAAAACTTGAGGAGAATCAAACAAGCAGGAACAGATTAAATTATCCGATCCGCATTTTTGTTTTTCTCTTCCACAGCATCCGGAAAGCAAAGTCCAAGCCCCACCTGAGTTGGTACAGGCGCTTACCTCGGTATTATTACTTGTGTCAACGCATTTTCCATAACCATCAAGCACTTTTCCTGTGGAGCAGGTGCATGTGCCATGTTTTTTACCTGGAAAATGAAATCCACCAAAAAAATTACGGCTTATATTTGGATTGAAGTAGAAGTTTGTGCTGCATTGGGAAAGGTAATCAGCTGCGCCAGTGCTGTTGACTACGGTTTGCAATGCACTTGAATCGGAAATTTGAGCTTGATCTGTCCCCCAGCAGGAACATCCATTACAACTGCAGGAACATTGGTTGGTTCCGTCAGAGAATAATCTAGGGCCATTATTGAACCAAGAATTATCCCATGTTCCTCCGGAATTTTCACACAAACCCTTGTAATAATTTTCTCTAGAGCCTGACCATGAGTTTGTGTTAGTATTTACGTTAGACAAAGGAAGTGAAAGACAACGACATTCAATATTGCTTTGATTAGAGCCGTTCCAATATCCTCCATAATTAGTACATAAAGTGGCATTAAAGCAGGGATTATCCGAGCTCGAATCTGAATAAGATGAGTTAGTATTGGTATTTGTATTGGTGTTAGTATTTGAGTTGGTATTAGAAATAGCAACGCAATTTCCTGTTCTGTCAGTGCATTCTCCATCGGCGCATTGACAACTTTCAACCGGATTAATTCCTAATGTAGAACAATTGCTGTTTGTAGTACTGTTGCATCGGCTGTTTTGCGCGGTGCAGGAATTGGTGAACCTATACCAAATTCCTCCGGTAGAGATACATCTGGAGACAGTCTCAGAAAAGCTAAAAGGGCTTGAAAAATCATTGACGTAAGGGTCGGTGATCATTGTGATAACATTGTTATCATTGGACTGTAGAAGATTTAAAAGAGAGGTTAAAACCGATACAAGCTGATCTTTGCTGAGAGTTCCGGAAGTGAGTAAATCATCTGCTTTCGCAGTTTTAATCAAAGAGTCAAAATAGGATGATTGGTTGTCATTGGTACTTTTAGACAAACCTTTCAATCTGTCATTGTCAATATAAACAAGGTTAACTTGACCGTTTTCTTTCTTAAAAGTGAGAACTGTAAAGGCTCCTTCAGATGAGGATGCAGTAAAAGAGATAGTTTTTCCTTCCGGTAAATCCTGAAGAGCTTTTTGGATTTCTTCCAGAGAAGTATTTTTTGGGATAACGGCGCTAACTTGCCCAGTGTTTTGAGAATTTGATACTAGCTCCGAAATAGATTGGGTGGAAGGAGAAATTCGACCCGCTATATTCTCATTGGTATTTTTGTGACTATCCATAAGATCGCTGACGGTTTTTATGGTTGCTAGACCTAAAATGGAAACAATAATTCCGATAACCGAGTAAAGAATAATTTTCTTTGTTTGCTCTGCTTTATCAGCATCATTGCCGGCAACAAGATATGTGTACCCGGCATAAATGAAGGCAATAATCCCCAAAAGGCCTATTATAGAAATTGACCAACTGACAAAAAACAGAAGTATTCCCCCTGGAGATTTTACAGAAAGACCCGCAAAATCAAAAGCCCGCAAGTCCCATATTCCACCTGAAGTGGCAGCATGGGCGATAGAGATGGGGAGGAGGGATAGGTAGTTTTTTTTCATTGTTAAGTTTTTAAGAATTTAGAATATTATTTATGTTTTTTGGATAAAATTATTTTTTCTCGTGTCATCCCGGGCTTCTTGCCTACCGGCAGGCAGGGACCAGGGATCCAGTTAGACTAACAGAATGTTATTTTGGTGTGTATTTGTAAAAAACTAAACAAAAGAACATTTTATTAGACTAACACTATCCTCCTGGATCCCGGGTCAAGCCCGGGATGACACACTAAACATGGGATGGCAAGCTCTTAACGAACCTATTTTCCTCCCAACTTAATTTCCGGGGCGTCTTTACAGGCGGGTATTTCGGGGAGGTCGCTTGGTGGTTTGGACCTGCAGGGGAAACTTTCCATATTCTTAATTATCTTATCTACAATCTGTTGTTCGCTGTCTTTGAGACCAAGAAGGTATCCTTTTTGAGGCCAGCCGTGATGATTCGGTCCTTTGGTATTGTCTCCATAGCTTAATGCATAGGAAATCGCCCAATGATAATCTTCTGCGATTAAATCTCCTTTGGGATTATCTTCAGGCATAAAACGGCTGAGATAGCCCCTAGCAGGCGAACTTTCATAGGTAATTTCTTTTGATTGCCGAGTAAACTCTTGCATGTCGTTGACGTTTCTTCCTTTATCGTCTTTTTTGGATCTCTCGAGACTTCCTATTTCATTACCAACCGCGATCCTTTCAACTTCAGCGGTTGTTTCACTCATACCCCAGCAGAAATGGCCTGAATGGGTAGATTCATGGACGATCACTTGATCTAACATTTTCACCGGCAACCCGTAGTTTACTTCTTCATATCCGCAACCGTAACAAAGTCCCCCAGAAAAGCTGGTTGGTGCGATAGTTGAAACATAGCGGAAAATCATTTCATAGCGAAGCGGATCGGTGTCGTGGATTCTCTTTAGAGCCGCTTTTACTCCCTCTGGCTTGCTGTACATGGCGTTTCCTCCCGGAGGACCTAGCTTGTTTTCCCCAATATCTTTCCCCTTGCTATTTTTGCCAAAAAAATCATCATTGATATTTTTATTATCCGATCCTTTTCCATTTGAGTTAGCTTTTTTGTTTTGGTTGTTATTGCTGTTTGCCAACATATTCTGATTAGCACAAAGTGGATCGTAAGTTTGACCGGAAGGGCTACAGGAGTAAGTTTCAGTAATTCCCTTGTTGCAAGTTTTTAATCCTTTTGGGTAAGTCACTTTATAATCTCCTAAACATTGATCGGGCGGGCAGACTTTGGTCTGGACGCCTATATCATTGCAAGAGCAACCATAATATTGGCTTCCCTCCGTGGTATTTATTTGAGAAATATCTTCTTTGGAAGTGTTTGGACATTTATCTTTAGCGTTAGGAATCTTATCGTTGTCCGAATCTTCTTCTTGCTTCTGACAGGTTCCGTCACTGTCAATACAGGTGCCAGTGGGGCATTTGCAATAACTTTCGTCGGTGTTTACATCTGAAATATTGGCTCTTTGATAAGAATCTCCAATATTAGGGTTTGTACCTAATTGATTTTCAATGTATCCACAGGAAATAGTCGGTGAATAACCGTTTTTTATTAAAGTCCAAACCCCTTGGCTTCGTTCGCATTTAGCCTTCAAATCATTTTTCTTTTTGCAAACATCTTTTACAAGAGTAGTGTCGTTTGGACATTTGCAATTATTATCAATCCACTGCCCTCCTGAAAGCTGGCATCTGACCTGTGAATCACTAAGAACGTTCACGGAATCTTCTTTTTCCAGCATCAAAAGATCAGTTGTTTTCATAGTCTCGCTCACTAATATGGCGATTATCCTCTGTACATCCTCATTAGACTTATTATTTGCAGTGACGGCCAGTTGACCGCTAAGACTTTTATCGGTACCGGGCTGTTGATTCTTTATGATTTCTGCAATTTGACCGTAAATGTTGTTAAAATCACTGGATTGAAGCTGGTTTCCGCTTGCGGTAATAGGAATTGTATCTTTGTTTCCAGAAGTGGTTTCCAGAAGAGTATTGAGGGTAGTGTTGGTTTTGTCCGACTGAGAATATTCATTTTGAATAAGGTTAGTATAGTCTCCCAAGCTATCTAGTTTGACTTGATTCCCGTCCTTTGAAACCGTTAAAAGGGGCAGAAAAAGATCTGTATATTCTCCGGGCGTTGTGGAAGAGGAAACGCGAGCAGGAGCAAGAATGTGAAGAATTTCTCCTTCGGTCAAATCTTGAAGTTGTTTTTGAAGAACCGGAGAGAGGGTTGGACCTTTAATTGTAGCTTTTTGGTCTCCGGAGGTTAGAAAATCGGCAAGTTCTTTGTAAACTTTTAAGTTTTGATAGTAAGCACTAAAATTAGTCTCGATTTTTGGAACTTGAGGAGCTTCAAGATTGCATTTAAATTGGTACCAATTTCCCGCGTTCTGATATCCTAAAACCCGATAAGTGGTGTTGATAATAAGCCAGCCAAGAAGAACTAAAACAAATCCCAATAACGTGGATTTAATCCGTTGCTGATTTTTTTTCTGACTTTCCGTTACCCCTTTATTCAAAATATAATTTATTCCAGAAAGAATCAAAATAAGAATCGCAACTACAAAAATCGTCAAGAGAAAAAAATTGTAGATGCCGCTCAAAGTTTCTAAAAAAGAACAGAAATTGCAAGAGCTTCCGGAACAACTGACGACGGCATCGGAATTTGTTATCAAATTTGTATTTATCGTTTCCATTTTTTAAAAATTTATTTATTTTATCTTTTTTTTCAGTATTTTTAAAATGGCAACAAAAGCTAGCCCCGTTCCTAGCAACATACCCGAGATAATTCCCAGGGGCGTAAGGTAAAAAACACTATCCACGTAGCGCCCTAACCATATTCCACCTATTATACATCCGGAAAACAAAATCGCAATTTGGAAACCAAAGGCGAGGTTATTCATGATTTTTTATAAAACTTTATTTCTTTCCATCATACTTCTCCTTCCTAATCAGATACAAGTTTTCCTCACTCACTTGTCTTTGACTTCTTATCATATCAGCAATCAAGGCAAAAATGAGAAGTTGAATGCCCAGAATCAGAAGAACGCTTGCAAAAATCAACCAGGTGCGGTAAGGAGTTACTTTTAATGTTTGGATATAATCAATTAGAAAAATGCCATAAATCAAAAATGAAATAAAAATCAAAAAAAGTGCGGGTATCCCAAAGAATTTTAATGGTTTGGTGTCACGCAGAACTTTGACGATTATTCTGGTTGACTTAAAAACAAACTGCCAAACATTCCCAGCCATTCTCGACTTTCTCTTGGCAAAATAGGTGACTCTTACCGGTATCCAGATGATTCGAAAGTTTTTTGAAAGGGCGTCCAGAATTGTTTCCTGGGTGTACGTAAAAGGATGGTTCAAATTGAGGCGCATTAAAACCTCCCGGCTATAAGCCCTGAATCCACAAGTCAAATCATCGATCTTTTGTCCCCAAAATAAGCCGACCATTTTTGCGGCAAACTGATTGAGAAAACTTTTTATAAAAGGTATTCCTTCCGGATTAAATTCTTTGTCCTTGGAGAACCTAGATCCAACAACCATGTCCGCTTTGCCAGAAATTACCGGAACCACTAGTTTAGGAATATCCTCTTTGGAAAATTGACCGTCGGCGTCGATATTAACCATAATATCTGCTCCGCTTTCTAATGCCTTTTCTACTCCTGAACGAAAAGTTAGCCCAAGTCCTCTATGCGGAAATTTATATACATATTCGGCACTAGCTTCTTTTGCGACCTCGTAAGTATTATCGTCTGATCCATCGTCAGAAACTTGAACTTTCACTTTAATACCCCCCGGTAATTCTCGAGGAATAGAGCGAATGACAGTACCAATTTTTTTAGCTTCATTGTAGGCGGGGATGTTTACGATAATTAACATAGAAAGGATTTAATAATGAAAAATTAAAAAATCAAAATGAAAAATTGTGGAGTCGCCGAAGGCGACAATCAATTAAACGTCGCCTTCGGCGACACAAAAATTTTTCATTTTGATTTTTACATTTTTAATTTTCTACGCTCCTTCTTCCACTGTCATATTCTTCCCACCCATCATCAAGAATTTCTGCTTATCTTTAAGGCTGGTATCTTCTCCGGTTTCATCTTCTATTGAGGCCACTTCGACATTTCCAGTTTTGACACGTTTTGAAGCAAAGGCTCTGGTCTCGTATTCTTCCTGAACCCTTCTTTGTTCAGGAGTTTGAATCATTCCAGTATCCGAAGAAGAAGCCTTGGGTTTTTCACTGGCATCAGCTACTTTTAATTTGCCCGTAGAAACTCTTTTTCCGGCAAAAGCACGGCTGGCAACCTTGTTCAAGAATTCTTGCCCCAAACTAATCTGTGCGTGGGGAGCCTGTACTTCTTCAACGTGAAAAGCTCCTCTCATCTGAGCCTTGCCGATAGCTTTGATTGTATCAGCTTGAACAGTCCCACCACCTTTTATGCCCTTGGAAAGTTCCTTGACTAGATCCTTTTGGGAAGCTCCGTATGCCTGGGCCATAGCCTTAACTGTATCTTCTCGCATATTGCCGATTTCTTTCAGATATTCTCCTGACATTTCCTTAAGCAACTGCTTGCCAAAATCATTGAATCCCACATAAGAACCCTGTTCATTTTTATTGAGAATACTTTGAGGAGCCAGTTTTTTCAAATCTTCCGGTTTCACAACGGCAGTAGCCGGTTTTTGCCCAAGAGCCTTTGCGTCGACTTCAAATTTTTCTTTTTTGCCGTTCCATGCTGCTACGGCAAGACTTGGATCTTTTTTCATTTCCCCAATGGATTGAAGCTTTTCGGCCACTTGTCCTCCTTTTGCTTCTCCAAAGGTGGTTTTGATATGCTCTCCTAATTCTTGGGGGTTATAGGGCTTTTTCAACTGTTTGTTAAAATACTCCGGAAGACCGCCCGTCCAAGCGAGCTTGTAGATCTGAGCCTCTTTTTCGCTACTGTCCTTGGCTTGAAAGTCTACCAGTTTTTGATTGTGAACACCTATCTCATTAAATACTCTCCTAACCGTCATTTGGCCTTCAACTTCCTTATTAATTGTTTCATTGAGAGTCTTGGCGTCTTTCCAAAAACTACCGGTGGGTTTTGATTTTGGTTCAAATCTTTTCCATAGGGTTCGCAGAAATTCTCCCGGATCTTTTGTACTCATGGCGGCAAGTTTGGCAGCATCAGTAAGATTCCCTCCGATTTTTGAAAGGTTTTCTCCTTTTCTTTTGGAATCAACAATAGAAAGGACCCTCCCAATGGCGGAGGGGTTAAGTAGGGTTTTGAGAGCTTTTTGAGTCGCGTCACTCTGGGTTTTAAGCACAGGTTGAAAACCTCTTTTCCCTTTCTCTGCTTCGGTTGGCGCGAAGGGGGCATTAGCTCCTTCTTTGATTTGCAAGGGGGCTCCCGTCCATTCATGAAGTATTTTGCCTGCTCCAGTTTTACCAAGAGCCGTCCCTCCAGAATCAACAATCTTGTTGACAATTTGCATCCCTCTTTCTCCTCTGCCCAAATCTCTAAAATAACCAACTACTTGGACTGATCCGGCAACCGAGAGAGATCGGGAGAGAAAAATGCTAGCCCAAAGAAGAACAACCAGAAAGATATATTGGAGAAAAGTTCCTGAATTGGAAAAAAGAATAAATTTATCGTTTCCGGCGACAGCGGTTTCAGAAGGAATATTAAGATTGTTTGTAATAAAAAGAGTCAAATAAAGGAAGAAAAACAGCAAGGGTCCGGCAAAAGCGTTTTTAAGAAAGGCATCCCACCATTTCAAACTGGTTACCCTGGTGTGAGGAAGAACCGCCAGTGCCAGCGCCACTGGAGAAAGGGTGAAAAGAAGCCAAAGACTGACTGTCCTCACGATTAGAAAAACAGCAACCGCAAGAACGGTTATGCCCAAAATAAACATTAAAACGGATGCTAAAATCATATTGACGTTAACTCTGGAAATGGTTCTTGTAATGTTGTCGCTCAAGTTGTTGGTTACTTGTCCAATGTCGCTTAAATCGGTATTGGCAACGTATTCATCTAAAATCTTAGAATTTTTCTGAATAATTAGTCCGATATTAGTTATTTTATCTGAGAATATCCCCATAATAATATGGCTGAAATCCAGGACTATCCCCGCAATAACACCACTAAAATTAATTAGAAGAGCGACAACAATCAATTTAACTAATAAATATTTATAGTTGTAACTTTCCACTCTCAAAATAGTTCCAAAAGCAATAAACAACAACAAAATTATCACCGATATGTTACAAATGGTTTTTACCACATTCCACCCTCCTTGGGCACTGCTACTTGAACTTGCCCCTGTTTCTTTTTTAGTATAGAAACCACCTAATTGCTGTTGATAAAAACTAATATCCGAAACACGAGTTAAAATGCTTTGAGCCGATTCCAAAACAACTCCGGAAGTCCACAAAAGAGTTCTAAGACTGTAATTTAGACCGATCAATTGGTCATTGCCAGGGGTTTGAAGGGTGCGAGTCCACCCCCCGCTTGAAGTGTTGGGAGTAATTGAATCGGCAGAAGCGGTCGGGACGATAAAAAGAAAAAACAACAAAAAGACCAAAGCCTTCTGCCAACTTAAAAAGCGCCCAAAGTTTGTTTTTCTTTTTTTGTCCATGTCCACGCTAAGCGGTTAATTCACATTTTGATTTTAAAACAGTTTTATAAAGAAAGCGACAAAAAGAATTTAACATTTTAAATTAAAAATAAGACTTGTTACTTTTTCCTCCCTTCAGATGAAGGGAGGTGCCCATAGGGCGGAGGGTTTGAACGCGAGGGGAGAAAAAATTGCTTCTACCATTTACAAATTAAAAATTCCAAGTTACAAGTTATTTGTAGTCGCGGGTATCGTATAGTGGCTATTATCCTAGCCTTCCAAGCTGGTGAGACGGGTTCGCCCCAGTCATCCGACGGGGCGCCAGGTCGGATGACCTGGCGAATCCCTAACTTGTGAAACAAGTTATATAAATCGTAATTTGCAAATATAATTCTAAATATCAGTTAAAAATTTTTTGCGGGTATCGTATAGTGGCTATTATCCTAGCCTTCCAAGCTGGTGAGACGGGTTCGAATCCCGTTACCCGCTCCAAAATGTTTCATCAGTATACAAAAACAAATGTTAGAAAGCTCTCTTTCTCATCTTAAAAATGATTTTTTGGAATACCTTGAAATTGAGAGGAACCGTGCCTCAAAGACTTTGAATAATTATAATCGTTATTTGGATCGTTTTATTAAATGGTTGGAAAAATATTTGAATAAAGGGGAAGTTACCAGTAAAGATGTTACAGAAGAGAGTATCAGAAAATATCGTATTTTTCTTAACAGAACTGCTAAAAATGGAGATTTGCCTCTTAAAAAAATTACCCAGGACTATCACATTATTGCTCTTAGGGGATTTTTAAAGTTTTTAGGAAAGCAAAATATTGAAGTGCCCGCACCATCGCAAATTGAATTGGGAAAAACGGAAAGAAAAGAAATTGAATTTTTAGAAAAAGACGAGATTGAAAGGCTTCTTAATGCACCCCGGGGGAACGGTCTAGAACAGCTTAGGGACAAGGCAATTCTTGAAATGCTTTTTTCTTCTGGTCTTCGGGTTTCAGAATTAGCCAGTTTAGATCGGGAGAATTTTCGTTTGGAAAAAAATGAATTTACAGTGGAAGGCAAGGGAGGAAAAAGGAGAGTGGTTTTTATTTCTCCGGAAACCCAGAAAGCAATTTACGCCTATATCCAAAAGAGAAGGGATGTGGATCCGGCTCTTTTCATTCGGCATCACAAGACAAAAGATCAGAACAATTTACGTCTCAGTGTCAGAACCATTCAAAGAATTGTTAAAAAGCATGCCCTTCGAGCGGGTATTTCTAAGAATATTCATCCGCACACTTTGCGCCACTCATTTGCTACGGATCTTCTTCAAAATGGTGCAGATATCAGGTCGGTTCAAATGCTCCTCGGTCATTCTTCCATCAGTACCACTCAGATTTATACGCATATAACAGATAAGCAACTGCGTAATATACATAAACAATTCCACCGTAAGAACCTAAAAGAAGATACCAAAGAGGAATCTTCGGTTGTTGGTTTAAATTGAAATTTATTTTTAAACGTACTAACATTCTCTGGTTCGCTTTTAATATATTGAGTAAGTTAATTAAACCCCTAAACAATTGAAATGGCTTATTACCCACTAAATGGCGATAAAAGTAAGGATTTGGATGAAATTGACGAAAAAAGTGACATTGGCGAGTTGGATCCTAAGAAAAAAGCTAAAAGAAAAAAACTTAAGAAAATTATTTTGGTCGTAGGGATGGTGTTGATTCTTCTCGGCGGGTTTCTTTTCTATAGAGCCTCAAGCTTTTTTAGCAAGATATCTTCAAAGGGAGGTGGTCTTTTTGATTCTTTGACGAAAAGCGAGAATGATGTAGCGGGAGTCAAGGAGGGAAGGATTAATATTTTGCTACTGGGGGAAAGAGGATCGAATATGCCCGGAGGAAGTCTACTAGCTGATACGATTATGATCGCCAGCATCAAACCAAGCGACAACAAAGTTGCCTTGATCTCAATTCCTAGAGATCTTTATGTTGACATTCCCGGACATGGAACCAGAAAGATTAATGGAGCTACGGTGTTTGGCGAAGAAGCTGGAAAAGACAAGGGGATGGAATTGATGCAACAAGTTATTCAAAATGTGACGGGGCTACAGATTCATTATGTTGTCACGGCTAATTTTCAGGCATTAAGAGAAATCGTTGACACTCTTGGAGGCATCAATGTGCACCTAGACAAACCATTCTCTGAAACATCCCAGTTTGTTGAAGGAAACGAGTGCGGAGGAATCTTTTCTTTACCGGCGGGAGATTTGACTTTAAACGGAGACAAGGCTCTGTGCTATTCCCGTGCCAGATACAATACCAGCGACTTTGATCGAGCTCGAAGACAGCAGGATGTTATTATGGCGATAAAAGCGAAAGCTCTTTCTCTCGGAGTTCTGACCGATTTTAACAAACTCAACGACATGCTGAATATTTTGGGGGACAATATTAGAACTACTATGGCTCCTTGGGAAATGCAAAAACTTTTTGGAATAGCTCAGAAAATGGACAATCCAGGCATAATTCACAAAGTAATAGACAACGGTACTAATGGTCTCTTGTATTCCAGCATGATTGACACTAGCGACGGACCGGCTTATATTCTTCGACCAAAAGGTGACAATTATGACAAAATTAAAGAGCTTTGCGCTAATATTTTTGACGAAAATGCGGTCAACAATATAATACCGCCCCAAACACCTTACCAGCCGATAGAAGAACCAAAAACATCAGCTGATTTAAAGAAAGCCAAGAAAGCCAATGATGCAAATTTGAACGCTAACGCAAATGCCAATTCCAGTTCTAGTAACAAAAATACGAACGCGAGTACTGTTAACAAGAATAGCAATACGAACTCGTCCAGTTCTAAAAACAGCAACACGAATAGCAACAATAAGAATACCAACACCAATTCAAAGAAAAAGAATTAAAATTATTTGATTGGGTCGGAACTAAAAAACCCGTTCTTTCTGAACGGGTTTTTTGGTTGTTTTCGTCAAGATTTTAGCCTTGTTTTTCTTCTATTGAGATAACGAAGAGAAGAAAAAGTACTGGATAATGCTGATAACAAAGCTGCTAAAGTTATGGCTAAAAAACAAACCACAATAACGAACATTATCAGCGGATTGCCAACAAGTATCCCCATTGTTTCTAGCTTCCCCATTAAACGCTCCTCCCTAAAGCTTTTAATAAATCAACTTAACCCCTTATTTTATGGACTAGAACGGTTTTGTCAAGAGGTAAATTAGTTTATCAAGTTTATAAAGTTTTTAAAGTTTGTAAAGTAAAAAAGGTAAGAATTTTCTCAAAGTTTATAAAGCTGGTAAAATTTACAAACTCCAAGAGACAAGGATTAGGTTTTAAACAAGTCTGAAATGATCTTCTCGTGTGTCATCCCCGGCGTGTCGACCGGGGATTCAGGAGGATAGTATTAGCCTATTAAAACGTTTTTCTGTTTAGTTTTTTAATGATACACATAGAACTAACATTCAATCAGTCTAATTTTGTTTCCTGGATCCCGGCTCGGGGGCCGGGATGACACGTTTCTTGATAAACTTTATGAACTTGATAAACTAATTATGAAGCTTCTCATTTTTGATTCTAGCGCTCTGATTTACCGGGCTTTTTACGCTCTTCCACCACTTACTGATCCGAGTGGGAGGGTTGTTAATGCAGTCTATGGTTTTACTTCGGCTGTGATAAATATAACCAAAAATATAAATCCGACCCATATTATTTTTGCTTTTGACTCTCCCAAGCCGACTTTTCGAGCCGAGAAATACAAAGAATACAAAGCGACCCGTACAAAAGCACCGGACGAACTTTATGCTCAGATTCCTCTTACAAAAGAACTGGTAGAGCAATTTGGATTTTTAAGTTTTGAGAAAGCAGGCTTTGAAGCGGATGATATTATTGGTACTTCTACCCGCCAATTTATAAAAGACTATCCTGAAGGAGAAGTTGTGATTGCTACTGGAGATCTTGATACTCTTCAACTGATTAGCCCAAAAGTGAAAGTCTATGCCCTTTCTCGAGGAATCAGCGAGGCGAAAATGTACAATGAGAAAGAAGTGAAAATGCGTTTTGGTCTTGAGCCTCATCAAATGAATGATTTCAAGGGACTGCGGGGAGATGCTTCTGATAATGTCAAAGGAGTAAAAGGAATTGGACCTAAAACCGCTTCCGAATTGCTTCAAACTTATCACACATTGGAAGGGATTTATGCTAATTTAGACAAATTGAAACCGCGTATTAAGGAAATTTTGGAAGAAAATAAAGACCAAGCGCTTCTTAGCAAGGAACTAGTAACTTTGGATTGTGACGTTCCAATCGAAATAAATTGGCAAGACGGGATTTTTGAAACCGATCAATTGGAAGCAGGCAAAAAACATTTGGAAGATTATTCTTTTACTTCTTTAATCAATCGGATAGAAAAGTGGCAACAAGAATTGAAAGTACCTAGTCAAAAGTTAAAGGTCGAAAGTATCGAAGAGAAGATAGCTTTAAAAAATGATATTTCGGTAATAAACAGTTTGGAGGAGTTGGAAAATAGAGTTAAGAATGCCTTAAATACTACTTCAGATGTTGTTGCTTGGTTTGGAAAAAGTTCTTTTGGGGAAGGGTTGGGATTGGGAATTGTTGATAAGGGAAGTCTTAAAGAGTCTTTTTTTATTAAGAAAAATTTGATTGAAAAATTTAGCGCTCTTCTTTGGAAAGAAATTATGGTTTGGGTTTTTGATTCCAAAGAAATTTATAAAGGGCTGTTTCCTCACCGTGATATTCTCGAAAAAAGTCAAGATCTAAAATTGGAAGCTTATCTCATCCAGCCAATCAACATGCGAAAGTTTTCCTTTAAAGAGGTGGCTTGGTTTTTTGCAAAAACCAGGTGGGAAGAGCCTAAACAACAGCTTTCTCTGCTTCTTCCTGAGGATAATTCTTTGAATCTCTCCAAAGTTAATGAAATATTGGCAATTTTAGCCACCTTGCAAAAAGAAATTTCGGGAGCGTTTGTAGAGCAAGTTCAATTTCAAAAAGAAAGTAATTTCCTCAAAGAAATATTTCCAGTAATAAAAGATAAAATTAAGGAAAAAGATTTGGATTTTATTTACAAAGAAATTGAGTCCCCTCTAGCGAAAGTCCTCGGGATGATGGAAATGAGCGGAATAAAGATTGATCTCGAACTCCTGGAAATTCTACGCCAAAAAAATCAAGTTTTTCTTACAAAACTCAAAGAAGAAATTTTTGCACTCTCAGGGAAAGAATTTAATCTGGATTCCCCGTCTCAATTGGCAGATGTTTTATTTGAAGATCTTGGAATCTCGTCTTTTGTAAGCAAGAAGGGAAAATCTGGTCATTTCTCTACAAAAGCTGATGTACTAGAAAAGTTGGCAGGAACTCATCCGATTATTCCTTTTCTTTTGGAATTCCGGGAAAGAAGAAAATTTCAAACAACTTATTTGGATGTGATTCCCAAACTTGTAAATCAAGAAACAAAAAGGCTTTACACCTCTTTCGAACAAACCGGAACCACGACTGGCCGGCTTTCTTCCAACAATCCTAATCTGCAAAATATACCGAAAGAGCCTATTGATAAAGAGAATAATTTGGGGCTAAGACATATTTTTGTTGCCGAAGAGGGATTTCAACTGGTCTCTTTAGACTATTCCCAGATAGAAGTACGAATTGCCGCCTATTTAACTGGAGAAAAAAAACTAATCGAATCATTTGAAAGAGGAGAAGACATTCACAGAAAAACGGCGGCACTGGTTAATAACCTTCCTCCGAAGGAAGTAACGGATGAGCTTCGGAATTCCGCTAAAGCTCTGAATTTCGGGATAATTTATGGGATCAGTTCTTTTGGTTTCGCCAAGTCGACCAAAATGGGTGAAAGAGAAGCGAAAATATTTATCGATAACTATTTGGAAGAATTTCCCCTGATAGCAAAATATATGGAAGAGACGAAAAAATTTGCAAGAATTAACGGTTATGTCGAAACTATTTTTGGCAGAAGACGGTATGTGCCGGAAGCCAGCCTCGAAAATCGAATCTTGCGTCAAGCTGGAGAACGGATGGCGATTAATATGCCTCTTCAGGGGACTGCGGCGGATATTATGAAGTTGGCGTTGGTTAGAGTGGGAGAATATCTTGAAGAAAAGTATGAATATTCCAAAATTCCACTCCTAGAAAGAGACGTCCGGCTTCTTCTTAGCATTCACGACGAAATAATTTTGGAAGTTCGAAATAATCTGGTAGAAGGGGTTGTGGAAAAGATCCAGGAGATTATGGAAAATGTAGCGAAAGAAATTTTACCACTTAAAGTGAATGTGGGTATAGGGAAGAATTGGGGGGACTTGTAGCTCAGTTGGTTAGAGCGCGGCGTTCACATCGCCGAGGTCAGAGGTTCGATTCCTCTCAAGTCCACGGGTAAACTAGAGTAATTATTACAAATGGTGGTTCGCCCAGTCATGCGACTGGGCGCCAGGTCGGATGACCTGGCGACTCCAGTATCGTACACGGATAGAATTTTTAAATTTTTAAAACAACCGCGTGTCATCCCGGGCTTGACCCGGGATCCAGGAGAATAGAAAATTACTCAAATTAACCTAATTCCTAAGGCGGAGTCCCGCTTCGCGGTGATAATTAACCTAAAAAAGCACCAAATACCAAACAATAAAAAACAAATCTTTAGAAATTGTTTCTTAGGATTTTGTTTAGAATAATTAGACTAATTAGAACAATTAGAATAATCCTATGAGACTAACTGGATCCCGGATCAAGCC
The DNA here is from genome assembly GCA_021779915.1 of bacterium. Lineage (GTDB taxonomy): Bacteria > Patescibacteriota > Minisyncoccia > CAIUEV01 > CAIUEV01 > JAJXZR01. Next base: position 11,366 of record JAJXZR010000044.1, on the reverse strand, counting down.
CGGGATGACACGGTGAGAGTCTATAATTTTTCTAGTTTAAAAATTACAAAAATTTAAAAATTCTATAAACCATGCGCTTATTATCCTCTCTTCGCTCCATAAGACAAATTTTTTCAAGTTACGACCCTTTGATAAAAATTTATATCAAAAAGAAAAATATTCTTTCTAACCTGAATACTTTTCAGAAAGAATATCCGAAAGTTAAGTTCGCACCTGTGCTTAAAAGTAACGCTTATGGACATGGTCTTTTGTCAATTGCTAGAATTTTAGACAAGGAAGACATTGCTTTTTTGGTAGTAGACTCTCTTTATGAAGCCCGAACTCTTAGGAATGAGGGAATTAAATCCAAAATATTAATCATTGGATACACTCGAACCGAAGACATTGTAAAAAATCGTCTAAAAAGCATATCTTTCGCGATAACCAGCTTTGAAGAACTAAAACTGATCAACGAATCGTTAAGAAAAAAACAATCTTTTCATCTGAAAATAGATACAGGCATGCATCGACAAGGCGTTCTTTCAGAGGAGTTGCCCGAAGCTATCGAAATATTAAAAAATAATTCTTTAATCATACTTGAAGGAGTTTACTCTCATTTTGCCGATGCTGACAATCTTTGTAAAGATTTTTGTTCAAAACAGGTACAAATCTGGAACAAATTAGTCCGTCTGATTAAAAAAAATCTTCCTCAAACTGTGTATTTTCACCTAACGGCTACTGGAGGAACATTTTATCTTCCAAAAGCAAAAGCCAACGTTGCGAGGCTCGGGCTCGGACTTTATGGAATGGATCCTTCGAAACTTCGAAAATTGGATTTGAAACCGGCTCTGGAAGTCCGTTCAATAATAAGCGGAATCAAAAAAATCCAAAAAGGGGATTTGGTCGGATATGGATTGACTTTTGAGGCAAAAAAAGAGATGCAAATTGCGATTGTTCCCGCCGGATATTTTGAAGGAATAGACAGAAGATTAAGTAATATCGGCCATTTTAAACTTGGGAGAATATTTTGCCCAATCGTGGGGAGGGTTAGTATGAACATGACAATAATTGACGTAACTAGAATAAAGAAACTTCAGATAGAAGATCCTATCGTTTTGATTAGTGATAAAATTGACGATTTGAATTCTGTTTCAAACTTTGCAAAACTATGCCAAACAATCCCATATGAACTGCTAGTACATTTGCCTTGGCACCTACGACGGGAAATAATTTAAAATTAAAAATGCAAAATTAAAAGTTAAGGCGTCGCTTCGCGACAATCAATTGAAATTGTGGGAAAAGCCCACGCCTTAATTTTGCATTTTTCATTTTTGACTTTGCATTGTTATTGTTCCATATTTTATTTTTCTGTTCTAGAATAAAAAGTAATAAATTCATTAAATTTAACTTCATCTAAGATGACTAAAGAATCCAAACACAAAGAGGAGCTAAACGAGAAAATAATGGGTGGTTCGAGTAAAAAAAAGGTTTTGGGAATAAAATTGGACAGAAAAAAAGTCACGATTATTGGAGTTGTTTTAGCCGTTATTATAGTGGGATTTGTTATTGGAAAAATAACCGCCAAGAAAAAAGGAGCAGTTCAATCCAATCAAAATGCAGTGGCTCAGGGAAGCGGACAAGCGCAACAAGGGCCTCAAAATACTGGAAATGTTAGCCCTATCAGCGGACTTCCTTGCGCTGACTGGAACAGAAGGCCGATTGCCGTAATGCAACCTTCCGACGTAACTGCAAGGCCAGCCTCCGGCTTTTCCGATGCGGATATGGTCGTAGAAATGCCCGTTATCACAGCTTCCATTACTCGTCTTATGGGAGTGTATGTTTGCGGAAATCCGGATGACGTTGGATCAATGAGAAGTGCCAGACACGATTTTGTGCCTATTGCCAAGAGTTTGGATGCTATCTTCGTCCATTGGGGGAGATCAGATATAGACAAATTTAAGGAGTTGCTAAATAGCGGAGTAATTGACGATATGAATTGTAATAATGATGCCGGGAAATCGGCTGGTCAATATTGCTACAGAAAAGAAGGGATGAATAGAGGTGTCGATACAGGGTACGCCAAGTTCGCTAAACTATTGGAAGGAGCTAAGGCTTTTGGTTATAATATGCAAGACAACTTTGTAGGATACCCGCATCAAGAGGAAACTCCTCTTGATTCCCGTCCAAACGGAGGGCACCTTCGAGTGGCTTTTGCCGGTCCTTATGCTGTCGATTATGATTATGACAAGGCAACTAACACCTACCTTCGAACTTGGGGTGGAACAGCCGATACTGACAGAAACAATGGGAAGAGGATTGCACCTAAGAACGTAGCAGTTATCTTTGCTTCCTCTGCTCAAATAGAAGGGCAATACAACAATGTTCAATTGGGAGATCCTTGGTTTGATTCCTCTGATTCAGGAGATGCCTATTACTATATGGACGGACAAGAAATCAAAGGGACTTGGAAAAAGGACAAATCCAAAGTTGATAGCAAGCTTTTCTTTTACAAAGAAGATGGACAAGAAGTTAAATTTGTACCTGGACAAATTTGGTTGGAAGTTCTCGAACCCGGTCAAAGACTAAAATGGACGCCGGCAGCATAATAGTTGCTTAACTGGGGTTATTCTTCCATACTTTGTGTCATCCCGGGTCAAGCCCGGGATGACACGGAAGAACAAGAGAATATAGAAATATTCCAATCATCTAACTTGACTTCCCTGTTTCAAACAATTATCCTTCTAAATCCCCTAAATAAAAAGTTTTAACTACAAAATATGAAAGTTTTATGTACTCGTGATAATCTTCGAAGGGGAATTGCCCATTGTGAAAGATCGATTGGCAAAAATCCTACCCTTCCTATTTTAGGGAATATCCTTATTGAAGCGGAAAAGGGAATTTTGAAATTGGTTGCTACTAATTTGGAAATTGGGGTTATCAGTACTGTCCGGGCGAAAATCGAAAAAGAGGGAAAAATTACTGTTCCCGCCCAATTGCTTTCCGGCATAATTCAAAACTTGAAAGACGAACAAATTAATTTAGAGATGGAAGGTCAGAACCTCAAGATTTGGAGCGATAATTTTGAATCAAAAATCCGCACTATTCCAGCTGAAGATTTTCCCCTTATTCCGAGGGTGGAAGAAGGATTGACTTGGAAAATACAGGGAAAAATATTTGCCGAAACTTTAAAAAGAGTCATTCCTTCTCTAGCCAGCCTTGAAACAAAATTGGAATTAACGGGAATTTGCCTGACTTTGAACAAAGACGGTTTGGCTGTGGCGGCAACTGACGGTTACAGGTTGGCTGAAAGAAAAATAAAGATTTCCAAGAAACCGGAGAACGATATTACTTTGATTATTCCGGGACGTAGTATGCAAGAGATTGAAAGGATATTTTATGAAGATGAAAGAGAAATATCTGTCACTACTTCAGAGAATCAAATTGCTTTTCAGGGTGAAGACGTATATTTTGTCAGTCGCTTGATTGAGGGACAATACCCCGAATACCGGCAGATTATTCCCTCGGATTTTAAGGCTAAAATGAGAATAGGAAAAGATGAGCTCGTCAATGCCCTAAGACTTGCAGGAATTTTTTCTTCCCATCAGACAAGAGATGTCAAGATAAAACTGGAAAATGATAAAATAACTCTCCACACGGTTTCCGGAGAATTGGGGGAGCAGAGTTCTATGCTCAAGGCCGAAACGGAGGGAGGAAAATTAGAGGTAGTTTTTAACTATCAATTTCTTCAGGATGGTCTTCAAAGCCTGCCTCAAGAAGAAGTTATTTTCTTTCTGAATGGAAGTGAAGGACCCTCAATGATTCGAGGAATTGACGAAAAAACCAAAAAAGAAGTGGAAGACTTTTTGTATATAGTGATGCCGATAAGGCAGTAAAATAGTTTATCAAGTGCATAAAGTTAATAAAGTTTGTCAAGTTAGATTTCTAATAAGCAATATTGTAGCTTTAAACTTGGAAGACTCCTTTTTTAAACTGTGATTTTCTGGTAGAAAATCCTTCACGTTTAAAAAGGGAGTCTTCCAAGTTTAAAGCTACAATATTACGAACTAATTTCTGGAGACAAAATAAAAAAATGGGGATATTTCAATCTTTTTTCGGACAAAAAAAACAAAAATCCAACTATGCGCTTTCTCTTGATATTGGGACGGAAGTTGTTAAGGCTTTGATTTTTCAAATTGACAGTGAAGACGGCAAAGGAATTGTAGTGGGGGTGGGAAAAGAGAGGCAAAAATCCGGCCATATGACTTCGGGGGCGGTGGCAGATATTGCTGGAGTGGTATTGACCTGTCAAAAAGCTATCGAAAAAGCTTCTGAGGGTTTGAATTTTGTTCCTGAACAGTGTATCGTTGGAATTGCGGGAGAATTAGTCAAAGGAACAACAGTCACGGTGCATTATGAGAGAACCCGGCCACAGCTGAAAATCGATATGCCGGAGCTCAAAAATATCGTGCAAAAAGTTCAGTGGAAAGCTTTTGATAGAGTAAGACAACAATTGGCTTGGGAAACCGGGCACTCTGAGATTGATATAAAATTAATTAATGCGGCCATTGTGGATGTTCGAATTGACGGTTACAGAGTAACAAATCCCCTAGGATTCCAAGGGAAAGAAGTGTCAGTGTCGGTTTTTAATTCTTATGCTCCTATGATGCATTTGGGGGCTCTCCAAAGTATTACCAATGAACTTAATCTTGATCTTCTTTCCATTGCAGCCGAACCTTATGCAGTGGCTCGAGCCCTTGGAACAGACTCGGCCGTGGAATTTTCTGCGATATTTCTTGACATTGGAGGTGGAACTACGGATATCGCCGTGGTAAGGAACGGTGGAATTGAAGGAACAAAAATGTTCGCTCTCGGTGGAAGAGCTTTTACCAAAAGACTTGCAACGGAACTGGGAATCAGTTTTGAAGAAGCGGAACAGCTAAAAATCAAGTATTCAAGCGGTGAATTGGGACCGCATCTGACGCAAAAACTGCGCCTTATTATGGAAGAAGACTCCAAGGTTTGGCTTTCTGGAGTAGAACTGGCTCTGGGAGAATTTGTGGGAGATGACCTGCTTCCCAATCGCTTTCTCTTGTGCGGTGGCGGTGCCCACCTGCCGGAAATAAAAAGAACACTCGAGAAAAATAAATGGCCGGAAGACTTACCTTTCGGAAATAACATTAAAGTTGATTTCATTGACCCAAGAGACGTAATCAATATCATTGACAAGACCGGAAAACTCAATGACTTTCAAGATATCACTCCTATGGGATTAGCCAACCTCGCGCTGGATCTTGTCGGAGAAGAAAGGGTTCTTGGCAGTATAATGCGCAAAGTGGTTAGAATGATGCAAAATTAAAATTTTTGAGCGGGAATATAAATATTTAGTCTGCTGAGTTTGTTTTTTATTCTTCTTCCTGTTGCGGAACTCGCTTCGCTCGAATAGTCCTCACAGTAAGAAGAATCAAAAACAAACTCAGCAGACTAAATATTTATGAATAGATCGAATCGAATTAGACAACAAATTTTATTTTGTGCTAGAATAGAATAATATAAAATTCTTTGTAAAAAAATAAAATGCAAAATAAGAAAATTTTTATCCTGTTAGGAGGGTGCTTTGCGTTCGCGGTCTTTTTGTATTTCGGGATTGCAAGCGCTAAAGTTGAAATTGGAAATGATTTTAGTAACGCCTACACTTCTTATGTCAAGAGCTTGCCGAACGACACATCTTTTTCCAATCTTGCCGAGGAAGTATATCCTTATTATTTGAATCCTATATCCAGTTTTGATTTATCCCTTGCGAAACTGGCGAAACAAAACTTCAAGAAGGGGGATTCAATCAACATTTCGGGTACATTGAAATTTTCTTTCCAAGGGAAAAACATCCTTTCCAAACTGCAAAAAGACTGCCTGATGAAAATCAATAACCCTAATGTTTGTAGAGTTGACTCGAACTATTCAGTTTCGGAAGCGAGCAAGTTAGGAGTCTTTGTTCAAATTTGGCGAAAAGATCTTGATTCGGAAAAATCTGCCAAAGGAGACTACTTAATAGATGAATTTTATTTGGCAAAAAATATAACACTAAAAGACGGACAGGAAGGTAATTTCAATTACAAATGGAAAATACCGGAAGAAATTAATGATGGACAGTACTATTTTTCCTACTATGTGAATTCCGATCAAAGTTTTGATTTAAGTGGTACTCCCCTTACAACTTTCAATGCTGCAAAAACTCAAGATTTCAGCATAGAAAAAGACAATCAGAATCAGAGGGGTGTCGAAATTGACAAGAATAGTCTTACCGTCAATGGAAAAGAGTACTCGTATAGAAATCTGGCTCCGGTGGTTGAGGGAGGTCAGGACATCTCGGTGGAAGGCAAAGTCACCAATTATGACTCAAACACGAAACAAACTAAAATCAAGTATACACTCTCGAAATGGGGTCAAGAGGATCCAGGTGATGTTATCTCTCAAAAAGAGGATGACTTGTCGCTTCCAGGGAACTCCGATACTCCGATTAAATTTTCTTTTAATCCTGGCGATTCAAATAGTCTTTATAATTTAAATATTTCTTTAGTATCACCCAGCAGTTCTTCTAGTAGCGACATCAGGGTTGTGATAAAAAACAATCACAGAGGAATATTTCGATTTCTAGGCTTCCTCAATAAAGACAATGGAGATGTGGTTCCCTATTTTTGTATTCGAGATGCCCAGTGGGAAGGTGGTTTGAATGGAAGGGTGAATCTTTCCGTTTCGGATGGAAGAGGGGTAAATTTGTTGGCGTGGAGCGGACAGGGAGTGATCAACTCAGGAAACGACAGATGCTTTATTCCCAAGGGGCAGGAAATTTCAGGAGGGAAAGGTTGTATAACGGTAAAAGGAGAAATTCTAAACGATAAAGACGTCCCTACTGACATCAAAGAAGCCACTTTCGGGTGTGCGGTGGACAGTGTCAGCAACTTCGAATATAAAAACGCGGATTCAAAACCTGGCACTGTTTCTAAAGTTATGGGGAGGGCAGGGAATAATTTGGGAGTTGCTGTTCTTTTGATTTTAATATTTTCTTTGTTGGTCTTAGTACTTTTTATAATTAACAATAAGAAGAATAAGCAAAAAAATGATAAATAAAATCAAGCCAAAATATTTCACAAAATATTTGTTAACGTGCGTTTTTCTCGGCGTGGTTCTAAATGTTGGGGCAGAGAGCGCTAAAGCCTATACTGACACCAAAACTGGCTCAGTGGAAGCCAAAGAGAGCTTTCAAATTCCTGATCTTTTTAAAAAAGGAGGGGAGACTTTGATCGATTGGAGTATTGAAAGAACCAGCAAATTTTATGGTTGGACGCCGGCGAATGTTGGGGGTTCAGTTACGGTTGACGGAAACGGTAATGTGGTTTCACTTAATAGTGATACCAGTAACGAAAAATATTACTTAACTTCTAAGGGTTTGGAAGGGTCTTGGGCGGTGGGAGGAACGGGAGATTTCGGTCATATTCTTTCCTATAGCGAGTTAAATAATATTTGTCAAAGCGGTAAAGATTTCAACAGTGTCAGCGACCACAAGAATTGGCCGGATGAAGGAGCCCACGTTATGGTGTGCACGGTATATGACAAATTTAAAACGGTTGGTTGTGGTTTTGATTGCTCACACAAAAATAATTACGAATATTCTTTTGATTACCAAATAAAAAAATCGGATACTTGGGCGTCTATTGACGATGCAAATGTCAATAAATGTGAAGATATGAAAGTCATTTTCACTCCTAAGGCGGAGTGGTTTGCTAATCTTACTCATAGTTGTACCGAAACAAGTGGCAAAAATGTTAGACTAGAAAGAAGAATTGACCTATTGAGTCCTGCAACGGTTTTCGCCAGTTGTTCAGATCAAGATTCATGCCTAAATCAAGCCCAAGAGTCCAATTTGACAACGGGTACTTATGCTAGAGGAATTCAAAAAGTTCCCGCAAATTTTGTTGCCAACACCCAAAACTCACTGAATGGAGGAGATGACGCTACTTTGAAGTGTACATCCGGTGATTGCGTCGCTTACTCAAGCGGAAAACGCACCTTAAGCGTGACGGCTCCAGAGAGCCAATATTATGGTCAGTGCAGGGCGGATGTAAATTCGGAAAATGTTTCAGGAGATACGGTTGCAACTCCTCTGGTGAAAATTTCCCCCCCTGCCGTTTCGATTCCCGCAACCACCAGTAGCGTTGATTTAAATGTTATTAATCGCGCTCCCCTCGCCTCCCTTTCTCTCGACAAAACCAACATTGAAGTAGGAGGTGAAATAACTGCTACCTGCGACATTTCTGATCCCGATACCTGTTCCGACAAGATTGTCAATGTAAAATGGACTTGCTATAACTCCAAAAACGAACAGACGAATTGCTATTTCAATAAGGACGGCATCTGGAAGGAAGGAGAGCTCAGCAAAGATGTTCCGGACAGCGAACAGAATTACCAGTACCGATCCATTGTTAAATGGAAAGCTGGAACGCAGGGAGTATATGCCATTGCCTGCGAAGGAACGGACAATGATGAAACTGCTTCCGCTACCGGTAAGACTGTTGTTCCAATAGTTGTTGGTCCGCCAACCTGTGATGCCGATGGATACTGTAACCTAAACTGTCCTTATGATCCGGATTGTTGCGGGGATCCGAGCTATAATATTTCTCATTCCAGTCAATGCGTAGTATCGGCAGGCAGTTGTATCGTAACCAGGACTAAACCAGGGATAGACATAACGCTTGTACAGCCTCTTGACAAAGTGGAATTCCAGGCCAATGTCTTTGGAGGTTCCAAACCAACAGGCTACACCTGGTACTGCGACAAAAACGACAATAATCTTTCTTCGACAAATTCCTCTTTGCGTACCGACAGCCATATATGCAAATATTCTGTTCCAGGTAAAACTTATGAACCTAAGGCAGTCTACAGTTATAAAGACGAGAAGGGCAACACCCAAAGCCAGGAATGTACCAATTCCCAAGGAGTGGGAGTCAAAGTTAATGGAGAACTGGGAGCGGACTCCTGTACCTGCAACGTTCTAGCCAGACCCTATGATTCCACCGATCCTGACGATTATGTTTCCAATGTTAAAATCAGTGCCGGAGACAAAGTGGATGTCAAGATTACCAAAAACTGTACTAAAAAGGACGCTACTGTCTGGACGACTGATGGAAAGGAAGTCGGAACCAAGACCAATACTAAGAATCTTATCCAGTACGACCAAGCCGGAATCGGCTACATCAAAGCCAATATCGGATCAACCGTCTGTACCGGGGCCAGTGTGGATATCAAGGATAAGGTGAAGATGGGGAACAATTAGTTTGGAATGTTAGAAAGTTTGGAAAGTTCAGAAAATAAAAAGGACGAGTTAATTTGTTGGTTTTTTATTTTAAAAACAAGAAATGAGCAAGATTAAAAAAAGTTTTCTCTCTGCTTTTGTATCTTTAAGCACTATTTTTCTGTTCTTTTTTGTTGCAAAAGCAGATACAAACCCCAACCAGACTATTTCAGGAAGTGTGAGTGCAAGTGGAAACTACAGCGTTGATTTGGGAAATTCTAATGTCAACGTCGACTCCAATAAAGCATGGTCGGTGAATACCAATGGGCCATGGAAATCTTGTAATGATTTTTTACTCGAGAATAATACACTTTATGTAAGATGGACAGATTGTCTTCCTTCAGAAACACTCTCAAAATTTTATTATTTACTTGATAATTGCGATAATTATTTTCTATATGGAGTAAATGGCGGTGATTTTAATAATACAGATCATCCATACCCAAATGATTGCAGTGAGAAGTGGAGTGAAGTAAATATTTTAATGGCGGGTAGTTTTGATCCATATGAATATGGCCCATTATTATCAGATATCGACAATAAACATGCTTACATGGCTTTTACTTTCAATGATCAATGGGATGTTATAAATCAAAGATACGGCGGAAGTGTTCTTTATAATAATTTTGTAACAAATCAAAATTGGGGGGGTAATGGAAATATCTGTGCAGGAGATGATCTTAATTGTAAAAAAGCTAGTTACGCAACTCTAAACATACAAGATCCTAAAGTTCTTTCATGCTCATTTAATTGCGATCAAAAAAACAATTATAATTACAGTATCAATTATCAAGTCAAAAAAGATAATCAGTATTCAACCATTAACACTCAGAATGTTTACAAATGCGAGGAAATTAAAGGAAGTGTCGCTCTTCGATCCGAATGGTTTGGATCTTTAACTCACACTTGTGCTTCTCGAGGCAGTGGTCGGAACCTTCTTTACACTATCGACACCATTTCTCCTCCTACCAATTTCTCCTCTTGCTCTGATCAAGCCTCCTGTCTTTCCACTGGTACGGAATATTCCTTGACCCCCACCACTTTCGGCAAAGGAGTTCAGAAAGTTTCGGCTGATTTTGTTTCTTCGGCTCAGAATTCTTTGAATGCGGGAACCGATTCAAGCGTCCATTGTTCGGGAGGCATCTGTACACCCTATGCCAGCGGAGCCCACGCTGTTTCCCTGAATATCCCTGAAACCTCATATTTTGGTTCGTGCCGGGGAACGGTTCAGAGTGAAACAGTGGAAGGAAACACCATCACCACTCCGGAAGTTAACATCAATACCGCTGAAGCTAAAATTCCCGGAGGAACCAGTACTCTTAATTTCAACGTCCTAAACCGCGCCCCCCTGGCCTATCTTTCCCTCGATAAAACTAAAGTCAATGTTGGAGATGAAGTAACCGCTACCTGTGACATCCAAGATCTCGACACTTGTTCCGACAAGATAATTAAAGTGAAATGGACTTGCTACAATGACAAGAAAGAACAAACAAACTGCTACTTCAGCGACAACGGTACTTGGAAAGAAGGAAAACTCAGCAAGGACGTTCCCGACAGTGAACAAAGCTACCAATACCGCTCAATCGTAAAATGGAAAGCTGGAAAACAAGGAGCTTATGCTATTGCTTGCGAAGGAGCAGACAACGATGAAACTGCCTCCTCTACCGGAAAGACAGTTATTGGAATAACTGTTGGCCCAGCCACTTGCGATGCCGATGGAATGTGCAATAAAGATTGTCCTTACGATCCGGATTGTTGTAGCGACAAAACTTACTCCGACAGCCATCCGCAATGCAACGAAACTTGCAAAGCCGACGGAATCTGCAATCCCAACTGTCCTTACGATCCGGATTGTTGCCAGGACAAAACATATTTCGATAGTCATTCAAAATGTCTTGATACCTGCAGTCAAGACGGAATTTGTAACCTCAACTGTCCTTATGATCCTGATTGTTGTGGCGATGCGGAATATGCCAAGAACCATTCCGATAAATGCGTGTTATCAACTGGAAATTGTACTGTAACTAGAACTAAGCCGAGC
>JAJXZR010000011.1 GCA_021779915.1 bacterium | reverse complement strand
TGTGGAGCAAGAAAGATTGGCTAACAGTCGACGTTTTAGCCTTAATCAAAGGAAATATTGCCAAGGAGAAAGGTTTTTTTCAAAAGATATGGAACACAGGGTTACGCATCCTTGTATGGTGCCTGGAAAATGGAGGCAATATGCTTTCTTTCTTCGCACTTTCCATCTTTGGAGATTCCTTTCTAACCACAGTTTACCTCCGCCATGGAGACTTAAGTCCCCTGAAAAAAAAGACTTTGTCATTTTCTTCAGTAGTACCGTCGTAAGTTGCCTATATTGGAGCTTGCGCAACCTTGGATTTTATAAACTAGGAGAATGTTTGATAAATGCTATTATTTATCTACCAACTCTCCTCACAATCTAAAAGACGGCTTTGTAAAACAAAACCGTCTTTTTTTATTGGTTAAAACAAACATATTCCACATCTTTTCTGTTTTATATGTCATCCTCGGCGCGTCGACCGGGGATCCAGGAGAATATAATTAGACTAATACTCCTTAAAATTTCTTTAAATCAAATATTCATGCTAGTCTTAAACGAATGCTTGAAGAATTTGAGGCTTTATTGTATTTAAGAAAAATAATTTTTTATAACAAAGCATGAAATCCAAAAAAGTAGTTATCTGTTCAAGTATATCTTTTTGGGACGAAATAAAGTTATGGAAAACAAAGCTTGAGAAAGAAGGTTATGAAGTTATAAAGTACCCCGAAAAAATCTCTGGAAACTTTTTGCCGAACTATAAAAGTGAGTTTACCGACCACTATAAAAAAATTACAGAAACAGATATTTTATTCGTTTTAAATATTGAAAAAAATAACATACAGGGGTATATAGGCCCTGCCGTATTTGCTGAAATCGCTTTTGCAATAGGGCTAAACGTGTCTTTAAAAAAGAAGATAAAAATATTTTGTTTAAATCAAATTCCTAACTCTCTACCTCATTCTGGAGAATTAAAATTATGGGAAGAACTAAATTGGATAGTTTTTTGGAAATAGAGTAAATAAAAAATTGAACTAGGATTTTTTGGTAAAAAAACGGGTTCGCTTATTTTAAGCGAACCCGTAGTATTTTGTCATGTAGATGACCAAGTATTTTCTATGAAATAATTCAACTCATTATAAGCTTGAATTAAGATTTTAAAGTCGTTTGCATCTCCCCACCAATGAAAATGATTATGATGGATATGACATTTATCCCAATTACTATTTTCTTCTGAGACTACTAATCGAAATTCTTTTGCGTTTTTGTAGACATAACTACCTGGCAAAGGAACAAAAACGAAACAAAGAAATTCTTTCAACTACTGGAGAAATTTCCTTCAAAAGAGAAATTGTTTCTCTTGTTGTTTCAAGATTTTCTCCGGGGTATCCATGAACAATAAAAATCTTTATTTTGATTCCTATGGAATGTGCAATATGTATCGCATTGTATATTTGGGCTTTTGTAATATTCTTTCCCATAGCTTTCAGTATTCTACTACTACCAGATTCTACGCCAAATTTTACTTCGATACATCCTGATTCGTTCATAGTCTCTAGTAGTTCGTAATCTACCGTATCAACCCTAGATAAGGCAGACCATTTCAAATTTAGTTCAGCAATAGAGTTACAAATGCTATGAACCCTGGTTTTGTTAATAACGAAATTATCATCTACAACAGCAAATCCATCAATTTTGTAATTTTCAATTAGACTTTGTAATTCTACTTTTATACTTTCTCCCGAGCGATACTGAAGTTTTTTTTTGAAACACAGCGCAAAAACGACAGGAAAATGGACAGCCACGACTAAACATAATATGGGCCATTTTTAGGTTAGTATTTGAAAGTCGATCAGTCATAATGACATCACTGTCTTTCAATAAATGTCTTGCGGGGAATGGCAGACTATCAATGTTTTGAAGTAAGTTGCGCACTGGTGTTTTGTGAGGTAATGAACCTTCTAAATAGCAAATACCATTTATTTTCGAAAATCGACGTTTTTTTTGCTCGTTCAACAGTTCTAATATAGTTTCTTCTCCTGGTCCTACCCCTACGACATGAGGTTTGATATCAAATAACGTTTGCTCTGGATAAAAGCTTGGATGTACACCTCCCACCATAACCATTGTATTATCTGAATAAATACTGTTAAACCTTACTTTCTTTATAAGATTGTAAGTGGCTGAAGAAGGTATACTAAAAGCAACGGCATCAAAGTCTTGAAAATCAAATATAGTTTTTCTTGAAAAAGCCTTAAAGAGCTTGATTTCTATACCCTTCTTCTCCAACATTGCTGCTAAATATAGAATTCCAAAAGGTGGAAATTCTTTCCTTTTTTCTTTGAATCGTGCCAAATCATAAACTTCTGGATAGACTATAGCCACTTTCATAATATTTGTCCTCCCTTATTCCTTAATTTCTAGTTTTTAAAGAACTATTTTATTCACTTCTACTCCTAATCTATTTCCTGTCAATACCCAAATATAAACTGAAAATCAAGACAAATTTTAAAAGGCTGTGAACTATTATCTGTTCTATCTTACTGGGTTTGGCAAAAATTAAAATAGCATAATCTTTTCAGATTGTTCTTAAGATTTTAATCACAAAAACCACTATTCAACTTCCAACCACCTCTTAAAATTTCTTCAAATCAAATATCCATACTAACTTCAAGTAAATACTTGAATAAGTTAAGGTTTTATTGTTTTCAATTTTATGTCTAAACTTAAGGAAGCAAGGATCGCCACAGGACCAAACGGCCCATATCTAAAAGATTTCTACACTCCCCTTTCTGTCACAAATATTTTTTTCAAATACTCAAAACTTTTTTCAATCCATAAATATACATCCTCGCTCTCCAACCAAACTTTGGATGAGAATTTTTTATCATAGTCGCAAAAACCTTGTTTTTGTCGTGTTTTTACGTTTTTTTAATCTTTAAAAATCCAACAGAATGAATATGAGGATGGTCGCAATTTCCATGGGCATCATCTCTCAAAAGTTTAAATTCCAATTTGCCTTTATATTTATCTTTAAGTTTTTCCATTTCTTCGAATCAATAGCCATAGGATCGTCAAACATCAGGATTCTAACCAGCAATTCTCCTCCTCTGTTGAGTTTTTGATAGATTTTTTCAATCAATCCCAAGGCGTCTTTTCTTGGCATAAACATCAGAACATAATTAAACAAAACTCCATCAAATTTTTTATTTAGCTTTATTTTTCTAATGTCTCCTTTGATTAAAGTTATAAATTTCTTTTCCTTAGATTTTTCAACCTTGTTTTTCGCTTGCTTAAAAATTACAGGGTTTTTCTCGACCCCAACAACATTCCAACCATCCCTGGCAAATTTAATACAAGTCTTCCCATCCCTACAACCCACATCCAGCAACAATTTTCTCTGTTTCATTTGTTTTTTAATTAAGATCATTTAACTGCTATTCATAATTCTTCAACATCCCCTTTTTCTAAATATTTTAGTATTTTATTCCATTCGCTTAATACTTTTTCCTTCCCTTTCTTTTTTCTAAACCAATTATTTTTAGTAAATCCATAAACTTCGTAAGTTGCTGGAAAAATTTCTATATTTTTGGGGAAATGTTTCTTGAGCGTCATCACGGCTCTTCTGGAATGATAGTGTTTAACAACCGCAATAATTCTTTTGATGTTATTAAAGCCAATCTTTTCATCAATAATTTTCTTTGAAAACAAAACATTCTCCAAGGAATTATTTGCTTTGTTTTCTAAAATAATGTCCTGTTCTTTTACCCCCAGATTTACTAATTTTCCTTTAATTTCCTCAGCTTCGTTTTTGCCCGTAACCTCATTAAAACCGCCACTTATTAAAATTTTATTGATAAATTTATCTCGATACAATTCGTAAGTTTTATCAATCGCCTCCACATAACGAGTACCAAAAACCAAAGCCAAGTCAGCCTTTTTAGGATTGGATTGTAAAAAAATATACTCCGTTATTTTTTTTATTTCATTTTGATCCATTTTCTTATGTTTAATTTTTGAAATGATAGCAAATAAAAAAGGCTTCTCATAATAAAATTAATACAAGAAGCCTATATTTTTAGTCGTTTCCCCATCGGTAATGTTCCGGAAATGTGTGAAGTGTTTTATTTAGACTTATATCTTCCTCCCCATAAAAAAGAAACTAGGATTTCTCTCTAGTCTCGCATTGCTTGTTTACTTTTTTACTCTTTGGCTTCTATCAAAACGATCTTCAGATTTTGACCATCCTGATAGTTTCTCTGTGTGCAATTATACTCTACTATTGTTCTCTCATCCCAATGCATCCCGCTTTCCGATTCCACTTTCAAATAAAAATCCTGTGAAACGAACAACAAAACCCCCTCTATGCCCAAATTATTTGAATACCAAGGTTCCCAGGTCCAAACCCACAAAGCGTTTTTGTTGGAAAAATCTTCTTCCTTGGGATGAAACAGGTATATCTTAACTTGACTCGAAGTGTTGTTATGAATATGAATTGAAAAAAGCTCTTCACAATCCCCACCATATTTGTTGCAGAATCCAAAAGAACGGTTAATTGCACCCCTTAAAGAAGAACAATCATTACCTCTGCCAAAATTTCCCTCTAAAACATTACCAGTTATTGATCCATAGGGACACCGCATATCACCCTTTTGCCGATCTACTTCCTTAGCAATATACGTCAGCTTCCTCTTTATCAACTCGCTGGTCGTCTCAGCCAAAACAGTTTGTACGCCAAAAACCAAAACAAAAGCTAACAAGCAAAAAAACAGGTTTCTTCTTCCCACGAGATTTACCTCCCTTTCCTTTCTTCTCTTAGTTGTCTCTGAAAGTTTCGGTCAGTTTCCCCAGAAGGATCCTCTCCTGGAGGGATACATCGGCGGGCGTTTGGATCAAACCACTTCCCTTCCGGACACTCAGCCCTTACTGGGACATGGATACAAAAAATTACCAAGAAAAACATCATTGCAATTGCTATTTTCACAATCACTCCTTTCTTTTAATGAGCTTTTAGTAATGTTTTCTATCTCATCGCTTCTTTTCAGACAATAGATTGCAAGATTTTTTCGCCAAATTTGCCCAAACCCCTTGACAAAACCATACTTAAGTTGAAAATACAGGGTCGGTGAAAATACCGAAAAGTTCATTAAAAATTTGGGGGTTGCGATGAGTAGACTGTCTGGTTGGCTAAGAGAAGTGTCTGCGTATGTCGCGACACAAAGAAACAATTTTTTAGAATTAGCAGAGTTTGTTAGTAGAAAAAAAGAGAGCAACCTTTTATCTCAAAGACTTTTTTCTTCTGGATTATTTCTTGCTTTCGATAGAGCTTTTTCAAATGTTTTTGATTATATTCTCTATCCAATGGTCATGTATTATTCTTGCCTTATTTTGAAAACAACAATTGGATTTATTATTGGTGGTGCTTTGATGACAGCTCTTTCTTTTCTTGTTTGTTGGCTTTGGATTTTTCTTTACGATAGGTTCGGAGTCAACCTTTTAATTCTGGAGGATTTGAAAAATCTTAGGGAGTATGATGGCAAGGAAAAAAAGAAGAAATTTTTCGCCTCTGTTCTCAAAAGGGGAGATTTGATTGCCTTTTTTATCGTCAACATAAAGTACGATCCTTTTTACGCTTTCGTGTACAAAAGAAAGGGTAACAACAGAAAAGGAATAAAAGGAAGAAGTGATTGGGTTGTTTTTTCTTCAGCAGTTTTAATTAGTAATGTCATTTGGTGGGTACCTTCTTATTTTATTGGATTTATCGGCTTCTCATCACTTGAACTTTTTCAAAACTACGTTGAATCAGTAAAACCTTTATTAATTCAAATTTTTTCCTGTTTTTTAGCCACCTATTTTTCTTGGGAATATTTGGTCTTCAAAAATCAGAAAAAAATCAAAATCTAAAAGCGTATTTTAACCAAAATACGCTTTTTTACTTGTAGAAAAAGAGGTATTTTTTTCGTAACGAGTACAAGACTGCATAAACTTTAATCACGCTACAATATTTTGTCAACATCGAATGGCCCGGGCAAACCGATATCAGGGAAGGACGCCGATTATATAGATATGTTAAAATCGAAAAATATATGTTAGACCAACAGTAACTCATTATCAAAAATAAAAATGTATGGTAGCCTCTAGGGGAATTTAAAAGATTATTCAAAACTAACGATACTTCATTATTCTTTATGCGAGTTTTATTTATTTCTAGAGAGTTAATTGCAGCTGATTTAGCTTATCAATTGAAAAAAGAGGGGTGCAAAGTAAGACTTTTTATTGAAAACAAGGATGACAAGGATTGCTTTGATGGAATGCTTAAAAAAACTAATGATTGGAAAAATGAGTTAGGATGGGTCGGTAAGAATGGCTTAATTGTTTTTGATGATGTTGGATATGGAAAAATCCAAGATGATTTAAGAGCTAAGGGTTATTTAGTTGTAGGTGGAAGCTACGGTGGAGATAAGCTAGAATTAAACAGAGATTACTGCCAACAGATACTAAAGAATTTTGGAGTAAAAATCAGTAATAGTTTTCAGACAAGAGACTTTACAATTAATTCTGCGATTAAATTTGTAAAAAAAAATAAGGGGAGATGGGTACTAAAACAAAATAATCATGATGAGGCTTTTACTTATATTAGTAGAAGAAAAGATGGGTTAGACTTGATCAGTGTTTTAGAAAATTATAAAGATCGTTTTGGTGGTTCTTGGAGCTGTAATCTTCAGAAAAGAGTTGAGGGTATTGAGATAGCTATTGGTAGATTCTTTAATGGGAAAAACTGGACTGGCCCCTTAGTTATTAACTTTGAGCATAAACATTTAAATAACGATGATATCGGACCTATGGGTGGTGAAACTGGTACTTTAATGTGGTTTGAAGAGAATGAAAAGAATAAACTTTTTCAGAGAACACTTGCAAAAATCAAACCACATCTTCAAGAAATTAAACATAAAGGCTATATAGACATAAATTGTATTGTTAATAAAAACACTGCTTATCCACTTGAAATTACCTCTAGATTTGGATCTTCTACAAATGAAACGCAAAGCGAGATACAAGAGTCTTCATGGAAAGAAATTTTGTTTTCAATAGCAAAGGGAAAAAATTACCAAATAAAATACAAAAAGGAGTATGGTATTACAGTGGCGCTAACAGTGTCTCCGTTTCCATGTCAAACGTCTGATAAAAAACTTATCCAGAAAGGAGTTAGTATCTTTTTTGATAGTAAATTACTAAAAGATAATCTCAATCATATACATTTTGAAGAAGTATCTACAAAAAAAATAGGCAAAAAAAACAATTATTACATTTCGGGTAATACCGGATATATACTTTACGTTACTGGATCTGGTAAAACTATTCAGGAAGCTCGAGAAAAAGTTTACGGCACAATAAATAAAATAATTATACCAAAAATGTTTTACCGAACAGATATTGGATTGAGATTTATAAATAAAGATCAAAAACTACTAAAAGATTGGGGTTGGATAAATTAAATTATCATTATGAATATAGACAAAGTCAAGAAGTACATCGGCAGTTGTTGTGGTAATAGTTTTATAATTCTGGATTGTCGTAATATAAAAAAAAATAGCCAATTTAAATCTAAATTTGCTACAAAAAATATAGAAAAGTATGGCGTAGATTCAGCTCTTTTCCTTGAAAAATCAAAAGGAATGGATGCTTTGATGGAAATTTTTGAAAAAGATGGTTCTGAGTCTGAATCTTGCGGAAATGGAACAATTTTAATTGCTCATTTACTAGGTCTTAATAATGGAAGAATAGAAATGAAAGATAATGCAGCGAGTGTTTCGAGTAATTCAAACAAACAATCAATTTCCATGAACATTAAATTTTCACACATAGAGAAAGTAAGCAACGAGAAAAATTGTCTGTTTGTAAAGATGGGAGAACCTCATGTTGTGTATATAGTTTCTGATTTAAATAAATTTGATTTAGTTAAGGTTAGCAAAAAAATACAAAAAAAATATCCCGAAGGAGTTAATGTGAACGCAATACAAAGGATAAATGATTCTTACTACTTAATAAAAACTTATGAACGCGGTGTTTTCGCGGAAACAAAATCATGTGGCACGGGTTCCCTATCGGCATTCATAGCCCTCACTTATTTTAATAATAAATTAAATGAGAAGGTAATAAAATTTAAAAGTGCTGGAGGTAGTCATTGGGTTTCTAGGAATAAAAATATGTTAAAATTAGAAGTATTAAATAAATTTTGCAAAATTAGAAACTTATAATTGTAAAAAAAATAAAATGGAGTACAACTTAATATCAAATGTTGAAAGTTGTCATATACAGATCCCATCGCTACTTTATTATTCCCATTTTTCATCAATTACTATTGCTTTATTATTTGGAATATTTGTTTTTTTAAAAAGCAGTCGAACCTTACTTGGAAGAATATTACTGTTAATATCTATATCTTTTTCTATTTGGGCGATACTAAACCTTGTGGTATGGATAACTGTTAATAGTATAGTTTATTCTTTTTTTTGGTCTTTTTTTGAAATATTTTCAATTCTTTTTTATTTTCTTGTTTTATACTTTGCGTACGTATTTATAGAAGAACAAGATGTTTCCTTAAAAATAAAATTGCTTTTTTTAGTTCTTTTTTTCCCAATTATAACAATTTCCTCTACTAAATACTATCTATTCGGATTTAATGCTACTACTTGTGATGCAATAATGAATAATTATTTTCTTTACTATGTTTACTTTCTAAAAGGATTCACTTTTTTATTAGTTTTAGCCTTACTCTTTTTAAAATATTTAAAGTATCGAGAGAATAGAATTAAAAAAAATAAAATAATAATAGTTGGCATGGGTTTAGTATTCCTTTTACTTTCCTTTCTAGTTACTCAGTATTTTGGTGACCTCGTATCTGCCAATTTATATAATATGGAATTTTACGGCGTATTTGCAGTAAACGTTTTTATTGCCTTTCTCTCCTACCTCATTCTCAAATATCAAGCCTTTGATATAAAAGTTATCGCCGGTCAATTCCTTACCGTCGCTGTGTGGCTTACAGTTTTTTCCCAGTTGTTTTTTGTTCAAAACACATTCAATCTCATTATCTCCATAATTATGCTCGTCCTCGCAACCGTTTTTGGTTACATCCTTTTTAAATCTGTAAAAGAAGAAGTTGTAGCTGGGGAGAAGTTGAATGAAGCTTCGAATAAGCTTCTCAAAATTAACAAGAAACTGGAAGAGTTGGATCGAGCTAAATCGGAATTTATTTCTATTGCTTCGCATCAGTTGCGGACTCCGCTGACTTCTATTAAAGGGTTTTCTTCTTTGATACTTGAAAATACTTTTGGGAAAATACCGATAAAACAGAAGGATGCTGTGGAGAAGGTTTTTGTTAATAATGAGAAGTTGGTGCTTCTGGTTGAAGATATGCTAAATGTTTCAAGACTTGAATCGGGACGGTTGCAATATGATTTTGAGGAAACGGAAATTATTCCTTTAATTTCGGAGGTAATTTCGAATTTAAAACTTTATGCCAAAAATAAAAAAATATATTTAAAATTGATTAAAACTAAGGAAAAGCTCCCTCTTGTTTTAGCTGACCAAAGAAAAACTTCAGAGATTATTGCCAATTTGATTGACAATGCTATTAAATATACCCAAGAGGGCGGGATCGAGGTGAGCGCAGAGAACTTCGACAGATCGCAAAGAATTGGCAAATTTGAAGGAACAGAAACCTTGAACAAGTCCTGGATTCGAATTAAAGTCAAAGATACCGGCATTGGAATGAAAGAAAAAGACCTCACTTCTATTTTTGAAAAATTCAAAAAAGGACCATCGGAAGAAGACAGTGAAAATGAAACTCTAGTCTCCGGAACCGGCCTCGGAGTCTACATCTCCCGCCAAATGACCCACGCCATGGGAGGCCACCTCTACGCCCAGAGTAAAGGCCCCAGCAAAGGCACTACCTTCATCCTGGAACTGCCAGGGATTACGAAGAATGGAAATGGGTAGATTGTTGAGTTTTGGAATGGTATAAATTTAATATGAAAATATTCTCGTGGATAAAACAATTAACAAAGGATTTTTGGTATGAGATTCTTGCAAGGGTTTCAACTATTCCAAAATTTGTTGAATGCCCTATTCCCTTTTGTTGCCAATATGCTAGGAAAGAGGATGTGGAAAGCTTCGTGAAAAGAGAAAAAAATCTAATCGAGGATCCTTATTGGCATCTTACTGGTGCAAAATCGCAAGAAGAATATGCAAAATGGTCAAGGTCAATCTGTGGAATGGCAACGACAAAAACGGCTCTTAAATATTTCAAAGATTTAGATTTTCAACTAATACCCCTTGCTAAAGATGCTTTTGTAAACGGTGTTTATTCAGAAGAAAAGGGCGTTATAAGCGACATGAAATATCGTGAGTTTTCGATTTGGATAGAAAAATACGGACTTAAGGCCGAGATATATTCTAGGTTGAGCATTAAGGGAATAAAGTATTCAATAACTTTGGGAAAAATCCTAATCGTTTCAGTCAATCCAAATATTCGTGGCTATTTTAAATCCAATCCCAAAAAAAGAGGAGGGCATCTGGTTGTCGTGACAGGCTACGACGATCGAAAACATATTTTGTTTTTAAACAATTCCTCTGGATTTCTAAGCCTTCAAACCCAAGAAAGACACAAGATCGCTGAAAAAGAATTTGTTAAATATTATGCTGGTAGAGGGATTACTATTTCGTTAAAAGATTGATTATATGAACAAACTGTGTTCCAAAAACAAATTCAATCCGACAAAAGAATCAATATCTTTAGCTCTCCAGCAGTATAGGATTTTTGATTTTGATTTTAGACCTATCACTAAAGGCATTGCAAACACAACTATATATATCCGATCAAAAAATAAAGAGCTTATATTACGTTTTTATGCACAACATCGTAAAACTGATGAGGATATTATTTTTGAACTAAATTTTCAAAACTATTTACGTGAAAATGAAATTCCCATCCCAAAAATATATACAAGTATCAATGGGGACCAGTTAACTTTTTTGGTTATTAATAGAAAAAAATGGCAGATTGTTCTTATGGAATTTATAAGCGGAACAAGTAAAACCGACCATACACCTGAGCTAATTAAGGAGCTTTCTCTGCTGCAAGCAAGAATGCACATACTTGGAACAAGGTTTTCCTACCCTTTAAAAAGAGAAGGAAAATCATGGAAAAAACTAGAAGATTATTATGCTATTTATATCAAAAATACACACGGACATCCAAAGACTGTAAGGGATTTTATCATACGTGCTAAAAATTTTACCTACCCGCTAGATCAAAAATTACCTTTTGGATACAACCATTTAGATCTGGATTTGGATGGAAATGTTATTGTTAAAAATAACAGAATAAAGGGTATCGTAGATTTTGACGATCTTTCCTATTCGCCAATTTCAGTTTGTCTTGGCTATTCCCTGTGGAACGTTCTCCACGATGAAAATATGAGAAGCATGAAAAAATATTTAAAATATTATGAAAGTATACGACCCCTGGAAGAATCTGAACGCCTAGCCCTCCTAAAAATAATACTTTTTAGAAATTATGAAATAGGAGCACTGCGCCTATATAAAACAGGGGATATATCTTGTTTAAAAAGACCTTTTGAAATCGAAAAAGAAATTAACAGTATACAAATGATTTAAACTACAAAAAATTTGTTTCCCAAAAAACAAATTTTAGCAATCCCCGACAAAATGGCAGTTTATGTCAAAGGGGAGGAACGTATGATTATAAGAAGCTAAATTAAAAAAGAGAATTGACAAAGCGATTATTTTAAGTTCTTATTGTAGTACAAATGGCCTTTGAGCCCTCCTCTTGCTTTTGCGAGAGGTAAAAATTTAGTCAAGCAGGTGCTTGACTTTTTCTTTTATCTTAATGAATTTGTCCTTTCTAAAAAAGATAAAGCGAAAATCAATATTAGTCTACATCTCCCGCCAAATGACCCACGCCATGGGAGGCCACCTCTACGCCCAGAGTAAAGGCCCCGGCAAAGGCACCACCTTCATCCTGGAACTGCCAGGGATTACGAAAAATGGGAAAGGATAACAATTCTTGTTTGACAAAACGGAGAAGAGTGATAGAATCGGCAAAACGCTAGATGAGCATTTTAAGTACTTTAAAAATCAAAGAGGAATATATGTGCTATGACTATTAAAATCCGTAAAGAATCTTTTGGCTATATCTTTTTTCGCCAATCAGACAGGAAATATTTTATTGTGGAGAAAAATTTTGCTGACTCTGATTTATTCCCAGTAGTAAAACAATATTTTCCTGAGGTTTGTGACTCAAAAGAAATTGTTATAGTCCAAAACAAAGATTCAAAAAGGTCGTTAAATCTTAGTGCTCCCATAGGATTATATCTTGAGATCTCTCAAAAATGTAATCTAAATTGCGGGCATTGTTATAAACCCGATGAAGTTGGCCACAAAGAAATGGGTCTTGATCAAATAAAAAATCTCTTAAGAGAGCTGACAGCAATGGGAGTTTTTGAAATACGTCTTTGTGGAAATGAACCAACAGCCTCGAAATGGTTTTTTGAAGTCACTAAATATATAAAAGAGAGGGGATTATATTTAGGGATAAACACTAATGGATTCTTCGGCAAAAGAATAAAAGAATATTTAGGATCTTTAAATCCAGATTTGGTTGTTGTTAGCGTCGACGGAAAAAAAGAAACGCATTCCCAGATAAGAGGAAGGGGTGTCTATGAAAAAGCTATTGAATTATTAAAATATTTGAGAGATCTGAATATTAATTGTCGCATTAATACAGTACTCTCAAAAAAGACGCTGAAGATATTCCCGCAGTAGCCGAACTAGCCAATAAGCTTACTTGTGATGTAAGTTTTTTACCCTTCCGACCTGTTGGCAAAAACATTTGGTTTAACAAGGAAAACGAGATAGATTCCAAAGATATGAAAGAGGCTGTTGAAGAGATAATGCGACAACGAAAAAGATTCCCTTCTTTGACATTTCTGACATATTTTGACGTCTTAGGAAAAACCGCTACTTACCACCACCCGATTGATAGATTTAACAATCCTTGCCCCGCCAGAAAAAATGGTTTTATAACTTACAGTGGAGATTTCTTTCCGTGTGATTTTTTAAGGTACGCTGGCCAAAGATATTTTTGTGGAAATGTTCTCGATAAGGGATTCCATAATCTTTGGATAAATTCCAAAAATTTTGAAATGTTTAGAAACACTAAACATGCTAAGTGTAAACGCTGTAAATTTTATATGAAAAAGTGCTATGGCGGTTGCATTTCTGGATCGCTTGTTTCCACGGGAAGTCCGGACGATATTTTGTGTTTTGTTGATATAGAGAAAAGTTAAAAGTTACTCCCTGCCAAATATTATGACAGGGAGTTTTTTTGTTATATAGTCCAAAAACAAACTAACTTTATTTGTATGAAAAAGATAAAATGTAAAAATAATTTTGGGGAAATTGTTGAAATTTCTGCCGATAAATTTTTCTTTCGTCCTAGTGCTTATGGTTTAATTTTGAACGATAAAAAGTTAGTTACCCTCAGAAACAAAGGAAATGGAAAATTATGGTTTCCTGGCGGTGGGATTGAAATTGGAGAAAAATTGGAAGATGGATTGAAAAGAGAGGTTGAGGAAGAAACTGGTTTGGACATAGAAATTAAAAAAATGGTTTTGTTTAAAGAAAATTTTTTCTACTATCAGCCTCTGGACGAAGCGTACCACGCGTTTTTGTTATTTTTTCTCTGTACTAGCAAGAATAATACTCTAATTTCCGACGAAAAAGTTGACGATTTAGAGTCAGAGAAGCCCCGATGGACGCAAATAAAATCAATCAAAAAAGAAGATATTGGGGATTTGGAAGATGATTTGTTCAAGATAATAAAATCTCTTTAAGATTTTATTTTTCGGGAATATTTATTATCCATTAATTTTACCCACGTTTACCCCAGAAATAATATTTTTTGATTGGAATAAAACGCTCTCTTATTCTAGATTTTGGGAACAATTAGAAAACAAGTCTCACCCGCATTATAAAGAGGGACAAAAAATTTTTCAGTTTCTTTTCAAGGACAATCAATCGCTTTTAAGGCCTTGGATGGAAGGAAGATTGTCTACTGAATATATTTTGGAACAAATAAAAACTGGGACCGGTATATCAAAAGATTTTTTACAGGAAGAGTTAATAAAAAGCTGTGAAAACATGAAATTTGCTTTTAGTGGTCTTGATAAATTAGTCCTGAATTTAAGAAGGAACGGGATAAAATGTGTTGTAGCAACGGATAATATGGACACTTTTAGAAAATATACTATTCCAGGAATGAAGCTCCACGACATTTTTGACGATTTTCTTATTTCTTGCGAGTTAGGAGTGCTAAAATTCGATATTGATAAAGAACGGGGTAAAATCTTGTTTTTCGATACTTTTTTATCGAAAGAGAATAAAAATTATAATCAAGTTATTCTTCTAGATGATCACACCGACAGCGGATTTTACGCCAGTAAAGGTTTTCAAATTTTTCAGATTTTCGAACCACAAGAACTTAAAAATTTTCTAAATCTAATAATAAAAAAGTAAATTAATTTAATTCACCTACACTCCTAGATGTGCAATAATTAACAGAGTTGTTAACTTTCTTGTATCATGCCTTTCAAAAAGATCAAAATATGCACCACCTTCATCCTACCTCGCCCCTTCGAAGCTTTAGCGAAGAGGAGGAACTGCCAGGGATTACGAAGAATGGGAAGGGATAGATTTAATTAAATCTCTCCCACTTCTAATCCCGAATATTCCCTAAGAGTTTTGAGGGTAGCTTGTACTGTTGGATTTTTTGTGTTTGTAAATTTTATGTTTTTGAATTCCACTGCGAGTTTGGTTATTACTTCATCAGCCCAGGATGGCGTCATTACTTTGACTTCGGAAAAATCGATTTCTATTGGTTCGTTTTTGTTAACATCTTTTGTAATATAGGCCGACATGGCCAAATAGGCTTCTTTCCCACTGGGACGAGAAATTAGAATGTCTCCAAATTTCTTTAATTCTATTTTCATAAAGAATAGTTATATGGTTAAAATCGCTAAACAGCCGTGTATTCTTTTGTCTGTTTTGTTAATTTTTATTTCATCATTCAGCTTTAATTCTGCCTCTCCCGAAATAAAACGCAAATGTATTCTACTGTTTTGAATGTTTATTGTTTATAAATATCATTTGAATTCCTTACTGTGTTTGATTCTATACTGAATAAAGAATCTTTTCCAGCAATGAAATAGAAATGAATTCGAAAGATTTCAAAATTATTTCTAAAGTATTAAATAAGACCCACGCCATGGGGGAGGCCATCTCTACGCAAAGAGTAAAAGCCCCAACAAAGGCACCACCTTCATCCTGCATGCCCCTTCGAAGCTCCTTAGCGAAGAGAGGGAACTGCCAGGAATTATGAAGAATGGGAAGTGGTTGAATTATTTCTTGCAAAAAACCAAAGCAGAAAAATCTTTATCGATTTTTATCTCTTTTGTCAACTTAAAATCCCTTGAAAAAATTTGTTTTGCGAAAGGAATTGTCCAGAAATATGTTGGGTAGGAGTATTGTTTTTTGTTGGGTAATATTATTTTCCCTTCGAATTTTCCGGTCTTGCGATTGTAATTATAAACGTTTACAGATTTATCTAGGATAATTCTCTTTATTCCGTCTTCCATTGTTACAACAAAAATCCCTTCTTTTTTTAAAACTCTCCTCACTTCTAAGTTCAGTTTTTCTATCTCTTTATAAGAACATTCCACAATATTTTTAGGAAAAATTGCAACATCAAATATTTCCTTTTTAAAAGGCATTTTGACATAATCACAGACAACAAAATGACACTTGCTGTTTATTTCTTTTTTGATGCGATTAGCAAATTCAATAGCCTCCTTCGAACAATCAACCCCGACTACATTTATGCCTAATTCTTCTGCTGCGAAAGACTGCTTCCCTGTACCGCAACCTATGTCAACAAGTAATTGATCTTTTTTAACATAAGGTTTTAAAAAATCACAAACCCAAACCACTTTTTCCTTGGCTTCTTTGCTCCTAAAATCAAAAAGAGGATGATCAAATTTTAACATTGCCCCAGTAACTTTTTTCGCAATTTTCTGTTCCATTTTTTCTGTTTTCAATTCAATTGATTCAGATAAGCAAAAACACCCATATATAAAGTTGCTTCTCTGAGTTTCCCTCCCTTTATCTCTTCTAGTGCTTTTTTAAAGGGCATACGCACTAAACAAATATCCTCACTCTCCTCCTGAGAATATATATTTTTTGTATCTTTTTTTAGATCGGATGCGAAAAAAATATACTTAACGCATTTAGTTCTTCCAGAGTCCGGATAGTAAACAAGTAATTTCTCCAAACGCCCAGCTATAAACCCTGTTTCTTCGGCCAATTCCCTTCTTGCTGCTTCAATTGGCAATTCTTCTTTGCCAATACCACCACCAGGCAAATCTAAAGTGACTTTTTTAATAGCGTGTCTGTATTGTTTTGTAAGTATTAAGTTTCCATCCTTATCAATAGCTAATATCGCCACAAGATTACTCCCTTCTATTGTATAGAAATCGTCTAAAACTTTACCCGACGCCAATTGAACCTTTTCTCTTTTTACTCGAAGCCATTTTGTTTTAAGAGCATATTCGGAAAATAAAACTTTCCAAGCTAATTTTATTTTTTTCATAATTTTCACTATTTATAAATTAATTCTAACTTTTTCAGTTGTTGTTCCAGGGAGAATTCCGACCTAATTGATTGTCTTCCTCCTTCTACAATTGTAGCAGATAATTTTTTATCTTTTTGAACACACATTATTTTTTTTACCAAATCACCTATGTCCTTCGGCTTAAATAACAACCCATTAATTTTATCTTTTATAACTTCGTTAATACCAAAAGTATCACTTCCTATCACAGGAATACCAGATGCCATTCCTTCAAGTAAAACAATTCCTAATCCCTCTATATGTGACGGTAGAACACAAACATCACAATTTACAAGAATTCTTGGCATTGTCTTTATATTTTCTTTATCTATAACTATTTTGACTCTTTCAGTTAACTTATTCCTGTTAATAAATCTTGTCATTTTGTCTAAGTATTCGGTAGATCCATTAATTACAGAAGTGAGTATTAAAAGTTTAGTTTTATTACTTTTTATAATATTAATAGCTTTGACAACATCCATAATTCCTTTTCTATAAATCATTCTAGCCGGACAAACAACAATAAAATCGTCTTTATCATATCCGTATTCCTTTCTCCATAATAAATCTTTTCTCGGTAAAAAGTCTTTCTCGTCAACCCCATGATAAATAAGCTTTGTCTTTTTTCTATCAGCGCCTAAGCGCAATGCCCAATTATAGTAATATAGGCTGGGGCAAACAAGTTTATCATAAAAGGGCAATTTTATTACAAATGATGCAAAGGCTTTTTCAAGACTATAATCAGAAAAATGTCCAATAATTTTTCTTTCACTAGGAATAGGAGTGCTGTGAAAGGTAAAAACAACTTTTTTAGTCTTTATGGCAGGAGCTACTAGGGCATACGCAAGGGCAGGCATAAAATTATGTATATGAATAACGTCAAATTCTTTTTTTAAAAAAGCTTTTTTAAAATCTTCAAGAAAAAAACGGATGGATATTCTACCCTTCTCAAAGTCTTTAAAGTTTTTAACTCTTGATACAGAAAATTTTTCTCTGTCTTTACTCACCAAAAATTTTTTGTTTTTACCTGTAATAACAGTTACGTCATGCCCTCTTCTAGCAAAACCTCTCGCGAGAAGATATAAATGCGTCTCTCCCCCACCAATTTGGGGTGGAAAACTGTGATTTATAAGACAAATTTTCATAGTAATTTAAAAAAATACTCGGGTCCTTTGTGGATCCGAGTCAATTTCCTTGAATAAATTTTCGAGATAAGAACCTGATGTATCTTGTCCATGTACCAAGATCTTCCCATTCATTCTCTAAAATATAATAAACTCCTCCGTGCTTTTCATATATCCATTCAATAATATCCTTAGTTACATTACATGGGCCCATTGACAAATTCTCTATACAGCTCTTCAATGCATCGAATCGAAGAATAGAAATTCCTGTATATGCAATATCTGAGGCACGTTGATGGAATCTATCAAGCAATTTATTAGAATTAAATTTCACATTAATGTAATCATGATATTCGGCATTACTACGAATTCCAACTACTAAAAGTGCTGGGATTTTTTCTTTATAGCCTTGCATTATTAATTTTAATGGCAAGTTAACAAAATGATCTCCATTTAATATAATTACAACTTTGGGGCCATATTCACAAATAACTTGCCAATGCTGTAATATCGCACCCCCTGTATCAAACGATTCTCTTTCCGTGAGAACAGTTACTTCTGGATATTTTTTATTGACATAGTCAACTACCTGATGTGATTTGTATCGGGCAAGTACAATTGTTCGTCCCTTTACCCCAGAAATATTACAGATATTACTGCTCTCGATTGCATAATCAATTATTCTTTTTCCTCTAGACGCAGGAAGAAGGGTTTTTTGCTTAAAAAAAGTCACTGGTCTCAACCTCTTTCCCTTTCCCCCAGATAGAATAATAAAAAGAACCTTCATGCCATCCTCCTATAATTCTTATGCTTTTTTAAAGATCTTATTAATCCTCTCTTCAATTTTTTAATTTTAAAGAGAGGCTCTTTCTTAAATTTATTTCTACATCCAATCTATTTCCTGTCAATACCCAAATATAAACTGAAAATCAAGAAAAGTTTTTAAAGGCTGGAAAGCATCTTCTGTTGTTACTTTGCAGGCTTGATAAAAATAAATATTGTGTATTTGAGTTTGATTATTTTTCGCAAAGTAGGACATTTCTATAAACTTGCCAGAATTTTACCCAAAACACTCCACATGACGAGTGCCAAAAACCAAAGCCAGATCAGCCTTTTTGGGATTGGATTGTAAAAAATATACTCCGTTATTTTTCTGATTTCATTTTGATCCATTTTCTTATGTTTAATTTTTGAAATAATAGCAAATAAAAAAGGCTTCTCATAATAAGATTATTAATACAAAAAGCTATTAAAGAAATAATACGACTTTGCATTTACCAAGAGAGAATATCAAATCAACTAATTTAGTCTTTTTTGCAATTCTCTATCGAAAGTGATGATTTGATACGATCCCGAGAGAGACAGAAGATAAACATCGACAAATGATAGTTTGTTGCCAACTATTTTTCTATATATATCGACCGCATTATCAAAAAGTTCTTGGCTTGAATTTAGAATTACGATCTCTTTGTTCTCGGTAATGAATTCTAAAAAATTATCTGCTGCTTTTTTTGAAACACGAATAGACAGAACAGAAACCGTTTCCAGAACGACATATTCGGGAATGATAATTTTTTCGTTTATTGTTCCAATGATTTTTTCCGCCTTCAAGTTTTGACTGTCGTCTTTGTTGAGCAAAGCTACCCAAACGTTAGAGTCTAAGATAATCATTTTGTGTATAATATTTTATCAACTTCTCGACTTAATTTTTTATCTTTGGATTTGAATTGAAATTTACGAAAATCCTTAAGCCCAAACCGCTTATTTTTTTCTTCGTAAGGTTCAATTCTAAAAACCGGCTTAGAGTTCTTAACAACAATAAAAGAATGCCCCAAAACAGCCATTTTAGATATTTCCTTCAGATCCCGATGCAATTGTTTAACACCAATGATTTGTGTTTCCATTTTAAAAAGTTAAACTTTAAGTATATTTTTAGTTTAACTTTTTGTTTAAATATGTCAATCCTGTTTTAATCTTAACAATCCCCATTTAAAAGAAACCTTGGAAAGTACCTTTTAAAAATTATGATTTTCCCATAGAAAATCCCCTAGTTTTGAAAAGGCACTTTTCAAGATTTTTTTAAATGGCTTGGTCCGCCTTATTAGACCACTAACGCTGATGAAATTTTCATAAATTGACTTTCCCTTTTAACAATTAAACCTTCGTGCTATTCTAAGTAAGTATTTAAACGAACTTATTTTTTAAATCAAAACAAAAATGGATAAAAAATCCCCTTTAAAGCCTGAATCACCTCTCAAGGGAAAGATTTTCTTTTTAGTTTTTGGTGTTTTGATCGTTGGATCAATTGCTGTCACTTTTTGGCGGATTGTTATCAATCGTGACTATATCATCTCCGCTGAGCAAGAGTGCGATCCGGCTACTGAAGCTTGTTTCGTGAGAGAATGTAATCCGGCGGACGACTCAGAGTGTCCAGAAAACATCGATGAGAGAACGAGTTATTACAAGTTGATTAATAAAAACGCCAAAAATATTCCTCCTTGCGATGCCACGAGCGGAGAGTGCCCTACCGAATTATCCTGCGACCCCGGAGAAGCAGAATGTGAAATGATTCTTTGTGACGAAACAAATGTTCCAGAAGGAGAAACTTGCAATGATCCCGCAGTATATGCCGAAAAAAATCCTCCTTGCGATTGTTTAAAAGACGCTGACAAGACAGCGAGCGAAGAAGAGTCTGTAGATAACTCAAATGATAATGCCGATACGATTGAATCGGATAATAATAACCAAAATGATAATGGAGATGCTATGGAAAGTAAGGATAATAGTAATAATAACGCTTCTTGCTCGTGTGATAAGAAAAGTGATGATGGCAATGATAATACAGACACAGGTGAAGGAGAATAGAATTTATAAATATATTTTTGGTATTTTGTTTAGAATAACCTGCCTGCCGGTAGGCAAGTTAGACCAATTAGTGCAATTAGAATAATTGTTGAGACTAATATGGATCCCCGGTCGACACGCCGGGGATGACACACTAAACAAGTCTTGTTTGGAATTTGTGATTTTAGATTTGTTTGGAATTTGTTTCTTGTTTTTTGGAATTTTTATAATTTTTCTTTATAACTTTACACTTTTAACTTTTAACTATTCCGCGTGTCTTTTCTCGAAACTTTCATCTTGATAATCTCCCCCATCTTTGGTCTTGTAGTCGGTAGTTTTTTAAACGTGGTAATTTTTCGCACTGAGAAAGAATTGACTTTTGGAGGCAGATCTTTTTGTCCTAAATGCAAGAAAAAACTCTTGTGGTATGATAACATTCCCTTGTTTAGTTTCCTCGCTCTTGGAGGAAAGTGTCGTTTCTGCAAGAAAAAAATAAGCTCTCAGTATCCTTTAGTAGAAGCTGTTACTGCCTTGGTTTTTTTATTCTCTTCCTATCTTATTTTCCATCAAATATTGGATAATTTTCTTAATCATTTTTTCACTATTTCTGGCATCCTTACTGCGTTTTCAAAAAATTTATTACTAAATTTTTCTCTAGTTGATTTGAATTTTCTAGTTCATTTTTTTGAACTTCTTTTTGTCGTCGCCATTCTTTCTACTTTTCTTGTTATTTTTATTTATGATTATAAGCATCTCCTAATACCTGATCAATACTCAATTTTTGGAATTATCTTGGCTTTTGTTTTCAATCTCGTAGCTGATATTTTTCTTTTTATCGGAGTTTTAGGCAAAAACAACAACGGTCTTATTTCCGAAACTTTTTCTCTTCCATTAAAAAAATCTTTTGATTCTTTACCTTTTAATGTTTCTTCTCTTTTAGGATTGCCAGAAGAAACTTATCAGTCCAAAATGATTCATTTGAAAGCTATTTTTTCCAGTGCTGAGTCTCTGGTCACTGGCAATAGCACTTCTTTAATACAGGGACAGGATCACCCTTATATTTCTTTGTTTTTTGCCAGTCGCACTTGGTCAGGACTCCTTGCCACCTTCTTATTAGCCGGATTCTTTTTTCTTATTGTTTATATTTCCAAGGAAACTTGGATGGGCAAAGGTGATATAAAACTGGCTATATTTATGAGTCTCTTCCTTGGGACAGCTAAAACTCTAACAGCTGCTATGCTCGCCTTTGAAATCGGAGCCGTAGTTGGAATTGCCATGATCATTTTTGGTCGAGCTAAAATGAAAACCGCCCTGCCCTTTGGTCCATTCCTTATAATTGGGACAGTGCTGTCACTAATAATAGTCTGATGCTAGCAAAACTTATTTTCTAAACATTTCAAGTATTCTCCCGCTTCAAAAACGGGTATCTTGCTCTGTTTATAGTCTTTCTTGTTTCGAGTAATAATAAAATCCAAGCCATTTTCCATGGCCGAATAATATTGCAAAGCGTCTTCAAAATCTTTAAAATCCGAATTAAGCGCCATATCAACTGCATTCTCGCTGATGTCCGTAATCGAGACAATTCTTCTCAGCTTAATTATATTGGCTTTTGCAAAGTTTTTATTTTCAAATCGCGAAAGAATATAATAAATATTGGCTATGGAATTTGAAGAAGTGAAACACTTGATTTTTTTATTTTTGGCCAAAGTAAATACCTTCACCGCATCTTCATAAAAAGGATTTCTTTGAGCAAGTAGATCAATAATGATATCGGTGTCTAAAAAAATTTTATCCATTTTTGGAATACTTTTCAATAATATGCTTTTTGTACTCTTTTTTGTAATTGAATTTATTGGGCAATTTAATAATTCCGGAGAGTTCTCTTACTAAAAGAGGTTTTTCTTCCTTTTGTTTTTTATCCTTCGTCAGAAAATTAAAATATGATTCAACTAACCGAGAGAGACTCGTCTCCTGGTTATTTGCATATTCCTTAGCCTTCTTAATGGATCTTGAATCAAGTTTTAAAGTTAATTTTGTGTTCATAAAATTCAATTAGTTTGTACGTACTAATAATACTATTTAAGTACGTAATGTCAAATTTTCATAAATTCCACCCCTACTGTTTAATAAAACGTGGGCGGTAACTCACACTAAAATTTTTCACTTTGCATTTTAAATTTTACATTCTTTAATAGACTATTTCCACTTTTTTCACCTCTACCCCTTGTTTTCTCATCTCTTTGATGAGATTTTCTTTTTTTAAAGATATTTCTTGTCTTTGAACAGCTGAAGTGGCTTGGATTTTGATTGTTCCTTGACGAAACCAAAGGATTTTACTTCCCTCCAGCTCAGTCAGATTTTTGCTCGCCTCTTTGAAAGCATTAACCGCCTGTCCCGCTTCAATACTCTGCATAAGTCCAGTGTTGCGTTTGAAACGTTTTTTTAAGATATCGCTAAAATTGATAAGAGGACGCATGGAGATGATTTTTAATTTGAGAAAAAAATTTTAAAAAATGTGTCATCCCGGGCTTGACCCGGGATCCAGGTTAGACTCACCAAATTATTCTAATTACTCTAATTGACCTAATTTTTCTAAACAAAATCCCAAAAACCAGTTTCCAAAATTTTCTACATTGGTATTTGGTGCTTTTTTAGGTTAATTAGTATAATTAGGCCAATTAGAGTAATTTTCTATCCTCCTGGATCCTCGCTGGAGTTTATCCTCGTGAAAACGGGCAAGGATAACACACGCAACTAATACCTCACTCTCCCCTTTCCTAAAACCTCTTCCAATCTTTTCAGTAATGCCTTTGTAAATTCAACTTTGAAAGATGTTTTTGCTTCTTTTTTCTGCCCGTCTTTTTCGGTAATTTGGAGAAAAATTTCCGTTTCCCCCTTTTTAGACTCTCCTAAAATTATGTTCAGTCTTGGAACTATGATTGGTAAGCGCAAAGTTTCATCCAGGAACAAAGAAGCCTTCCCTCCTTCCATGATTTTCCCGTTTCCATTTGGGCTTGTTTTGGGAAGGATATAATCAATTTTCTCATTTTCCGATAATACAGGGTTATCCTGCTTTTCCTTCCTTCTATAATAAAAATTATTTCCATTACCTCTTTCTTCTTTTTTAGGAGTATATTCTTTTTCAACTCTGCCAGCATCAACCATGGCTTTAAAATTTTCAATTTTGTATACTTCGTCGGCCAACACTTTGACACTATCGTCTTTAGTACTAATTTTTCCCTCCACCACGAGCTTCTCACCCGATTCCCAAAATTCTTTGGTCTTAGCATAAACCCTTGGAAAAACCACGATTTCCAGTTTGCCACTTAAATCCTCTACCTCGGAAAATACCATCGGTTCATTACCGGCTTTTGTGTATATCTTTTTTACTACACCCACTACTCCCATTATTCGCAAGGTTTTTTTATCGCTTTTTTGACTAATGGAAGACAATGGAATAGTATATTCGCTCAAAGGCTCTTTGTAGTCTTTTAAGGGGTGTCCAGAAACAAAAAGCCCCAATAGTTCCTTTTCCCAAGAAAGTCTTTGCCCTTCTGGAACTGGTGGCGCAGGCAGAATTGAAATCGTTTGGTCTTCCATACCAAACAGCCCGAACTGGGAGCTGGCTTCTTTTTTAATCTGTTCCCTATGAAACATTAATAGCCTTTCGAGATTAAAAAGAAGTTCCCCTCTTTCGCCCAAAGAATCCAGTGCCCCGGCTCGAATAAGACTTTCCAGTGATTTTTTGTTCAAGTCTTTATCTTTAATTCTTTTCATAAACTCACTGATATTTTTATACTCGCCATTCTTTTTTCTTTCTTCCACAATAACTTTTACAATATTTTCACCCACATTCTTTATCGCTCTAAGTCCAAATCTAATCTGATCCTTCCCTTCTTCATTAATCACTCCAAAGCTTCCAAAGCTCTTGTTGACATCCGGTGCAAGTACATCAATTCCCAATTGTCTGCATTCTTCCACTTCAATAGAAATCCGGTCAATATCGTTTTGATCGGCAGTGAGAAGAGCTGCCATAAATTCTGCTGGGTAGTTCCCCTTAAGATAAGCTGTTTGATAGCCAATCATGGCATAACAAGCCGCATGGCTCCTATTAAAACCATATTCCGCAAATTTTTCCATATCGGAAAAAGTTTTTTCTGCAATCGTTTTGCTTATACCATTTTTCACACACCCCTTCACGAAATCAGCCCTTAATTTCAAAATGAGCTCTGGAATCTTTTTCCCCATTCCCTTTCGAAGAGTATCCGCTTCCCCACCAGTAAATCCTGCCATGTCCCTGGAAAGTTGCATCACCTGCTCTTGATAAACAATCACTCCATAAGTGTTTTTGAGGGCTTTTTCCATCGAAGGATGGTTGTAAGTGATTTTTTTTCCGTGTTTCCTCATAATAAACTCGTCCACCATTCCAGAGTTGAGAGGTCCTGGCCGATAAAGTGCTGCCATAGCGACTAAGTCCTCAAATTGCTCGGGGTGTAATTTTTTCAAATACCTCCTCATGCCAGCTGATTCGAATTGAAAAAACCCAGTAGTTTCTCCTTTTTGAAAAAGAGCGAAAGCTTTTGGATCAATTGGATCAATTTTATCTAGCTCAATATCGATGTCGTGCCTTGACTTAATAATACGAATTGTGTTTTGAATCAAGGTAAGGTTCTTGAGTCCCAGAAAATCCATCTTAAGAAGGCCGATTTTTTCGATAATCTTCATTCCATATTGACTAACGACCGTCTTGTCTTCGTTGCTGGCGTATTGGAGAGGGGTAAAATTATCCAATCTTGTCGGTCCAATGACCACGCCACAGGCATGTCGCGATGCATGTCGCGCCACTCCTTCTAGTCGTTTAGCAAAATCGATTAGCTTTTTCACTGCCGGATCCCGTTCATAAAGGTCGATAAGATCTCTAGCGGTTTTCATTGCCTTGTCAAAATTAGTCAGCATTGGAACCATCTTGGCCACTCGATCACAAAGTTCATATGGATACCCCAAAACCCTCCCTACGTCCCGAATGGCAGCTCTAGGTGCCATTGTCCCAAAAGTAATTATTTGAGACACCTTCTCTCTCCCATACTTGTCTTCCACATAACGGATTACTTCATCCCTACGATCGTCCGCAAAATCGATGTCTATATCGGGCATGCTGATACGATCGGGATTTAAAAATCTTTCAAAAAGTAAATCATACTTCAAAGGATCAAGCTCTGTAATACCCAAAACATAGGCCACAAGGCTTCCGGCGGCTGATCCTCTTCCCGGCCCAACCACAATTCCATTATTCTTAGCCCAATTGACAAAATCCTGCACAATTAAAAAATAGGAAGAAAAGCCCATTCTTTTGATAACTCCAAACTCATAATCCAATCGATCTTGAGTTTCTTGCCCGGTTTCTTCAATTTTTTTACCGTATCTTTTTAAAATTCCCTCTTTGCACAAATCAAATAGATAATCGTCGGGGGATTTTCCTGAAGGAGTTTCGAATTTAGGCAAAAGCAATTCACCCATATTTAGCTCTAAATTGCACATATCCGCAATTTTAAGGGTGTTTTCTATCGCTTCAGGAACATCTAAAAAGAAACTTCTCATTTCCTCAGAGGTCTTGAAGTGGAGATCAAAACCCTTTAAAGAAAGCCTGTTTTCATCATTCACTTTATGTCCTGACTGAACACATAACAAAATATCTTGGACTTCTTTGTCTTCGGCTCTGACATAATGGATGTCGTTTGTAGCCACCAAAGGAGCCCCTGTTTGAACTGAAAGAGTCTTAATTTTGTTATTGATTTCTTCTTGTTCTTTATGCGGTTGTAATTCTAAAAAAAAGTTTTCTTTCCCAAATATCCCCTGATAATCCTCAACGGCTTTCTTGGCACGTTCTTCGTTTCCGATTGCCAAAGAAGACGGCACTTCTCCCGCCATACAAGCTGAAAGGGCAATAATCCCCCCTGAGTGCTCCTTTAAAATTTCTTTGTCAACGCGCGGTTTATAATAAAATCCCTCTAAATAAGCAATACTAGTGATTTTTAACAAATTTCGATACCCTTCTTCGTTTTTAGCCAGGAGCACAAGATGATGATATTTTTCGTCCTTGTTTCGACTATTGGGCGTTTTATCTTTGTGATTAGGCACCACATAAACTTCTACTCCAATAATCGGCTTTATTCCCTCTTCTTTGGCTTTTTCATAAAACTCAATCGCCCCATACATAGAACCATGGTCGGTAATCGCTAAAGCCGGCATATCCAGTTCTTTGGCTCGCTTGACAAGTTCTCCGATTTTCGCCATTCCATCTAACAAAGAATAGTGGGAGTGAACGTGCAGATGAACAAAGTTTTTAGGCATAATTGTTTGGAAATTGAAAATTGTGAATTGAAAATTATTTTACTATTATTCCTCGATTCTTTATTTTATACTATGATAAATAAATAAGAAATAAGGAAGTTTTTCTTCCCTTGTTTTTGTGTTTTATTATGCCTCAAAACAATATACAAACAAACCAAATAGTCCGCGGTGAATCCAGTCAACAAGAAAAAAAACGCTTAGAAAAAGAGTTTATACTTAATAAAATTAAAGCTGCTGGGGCATACTCTCAAGATGAAGTCAATCAATACCAGGAAGGCATTGATGCTGCACAAAAAATGAATTTTATTATCTTGTTCCCTTGCGCCATCATATCCGATTTTGCTGATTATATCCCAGTGATTGGATTGATTGGAAAACTTATCTTTCTCCCAATAATATGGTATAGTTACTACGTTACAGGCACAAAATCTTTTGGGCAGGATGCTAAATATCAAATCAACGCTAGTAGTTTTAAAACGAGATTGTTGATTTGGTTTCTTGGTGCTGGTGATCTCCTCCCCTTTATTCAATATCTTCCTTTAACGACAATTTCGGTTTTTATAATTTGGAGACAAATAAAAACACAAACAGCACAAAGACAAAAAGAAATGGAAGAATGGGAACAACAAAAAGGAGCTGTTATGAGGAAAGCTAAAACATATTCCTAAAAAATTTATTGCAAAATGAAAGAAAAAAAATATAAAAAATCACTTTTACCTTTTAGAAGTATATTTTATCGAAATAAATTTAGTTTGTTTTTGCTTTTTGCAATTGCTGTTTTGGTTTTTGTTATAATTTTTTCCCATTCCAATAATCCAAATTTCGTCGCAGATAATTTTCTCACTAACCCTTTAAAAATAAATACTGCTCACGCTTCTATTATCCCTTCTCCGGCAGATCTAATAAAATGGTATTGGGGTAGTAATATGCCCACAGATATCGCCACGGAGACAGCAACGGGAGTTGTGACAGGAGGAACGACAAGCTGGTGGTGGCCAATAGTAAAATACCTTGCATTATTTCTTCCTCGCGTATTTTTATTCGTCGTTTATGTAGTTTGTTGGCTTGTATACTCTCTGTCTTACGCATTTGTTTACCTCTCTGAAGGACTTTTGAAGCTTTTTTTTGATCCTGCTTTCATAACATCTCTCGGCGGTTTTACGACGGTTGATTTTGTAAGAAGTACAGCTCAAATTGTAGCCAATTTGTGCAATATGCTCTATCTCTTTATTTTGCTCTACATAGCTATTGGTACTATGTTCGGTATCGGAGGAACCTCTAAACTTCTTACCAAGCTCGTTATCGCTGCCCTCTTAACTAATTTTAGTTTGGTAATTTCTGGCATTATTATAGATTTCTCTCAAGTTTTAATGCATTCTTTTTTTTCAACTGGATTCGAACAAAGCTTTAAGCCTGGAACACAAATATTAAGCAATCTTCAAGACGCTTGGAAGGTCGGAAAGGATTTTTCTATGAAAGAACTTTTTGATAAAGTGGGAGAATTCCTGTGGAGTAAAGATCTGACTGAATTGATAAACGACATGATTAAAATAATGGGTCTAATAATTTTTTCTTTAGTTTTAGTAGTTACCTTTGTCACTATCACTACCTTGCTTGTTATTAGGATTGTTGCTCTTTGGATATTGCTGATTGTTTCCCCGGCCGCTTTTGCTTCAAATGTCTTACCTCAAACCGAAAGATATTGGAAAGAATGGCTTGAAACTTTTACTAAATATGCTTTCAGTGGACCAATCTTGATTTTTTTTCTTTGGCTAGCTATTAAAGTCTCCGAGAAAGTAAGTAACAATTCACAGTTGCTCAAGCTAAAAGAGAATGTCCCGGATGGCAATGCTCTTAGATATACTTTTTATGTTCTATTGGCTGAAAACGCAACGGTTGTTTTTCAATTACTCGTTCTTGTTCTGATCGTCTGGGCAGGAATTTTGATTGCCAATAAATTTGGAATTAGAGGAGCAAAGAGTCTTGATCAGTTGATGAATTCAACAAAACGAGTTCCCGGAAACATTACTAGAAGAATCGGCAAGGCTACTAACATAGCCAGTCAAGCAATAGGTCGCCCCACTAGGTTTGTAGGTACTTGGCTTTCTAGTCGCCAATCAAAAAAAGCAGAGAATTATCTTAGTCAGGCTAATGTAGTAGCTTCCAGAGGAACCCCTGGTAGTACGGAAGAGGCACAGAGGTTGAGAGATAAGGCAACTGAATTTACTAAAAAAGGAGGAAGAATTAATGATATAAAAAACCAAATTCTTAAAATGGCCTCTACTATTAACCTTCTAAACACAAAAAAACTAATTGCTAGTTATTTAGAAACAGAAAATAAAAACTATTATGAACATTCTGAGCAAGCACTCAAAGCTTTTTGGACTAAAAAAATAAAAGTTTTGTTAGGAGAAAGAGAAAGACTTATTATTAATGCCGGAGAAGCTTCTGTAGCAACCATAAACCGCTTGTCAAACGAGGTTATTGAAAAAAACAACAATAAAACGGACTACCAAAAAGATGAAATACGGCAAGAACAAATTGTAAAAAATCTTAATATAGACTTTCAAAAAGCCCAGGACGATGAAAAGAAAGCTAGGGATAGAGCTGAGGCTCTCAAAAAAGGAGGGGTTATTATTCCCGGAGAAACAGAAGAAAAAAGAGCAGAGAGAAGGAAAAAAGCAGAAGAAGATGTTAACAAGGCCAAAAAGATAAAGGAAGATCTAGAAAAAAGATTAGGATTAGAAATTGAAAAACAAAAAATGATAAGGGATAAAAAAGAAAACGCCGAAAGAGAATTACATTCGCTTGGAGCCAGTATCGCCGAAATAACGGCCAACAACGACAAAGAAAAAGAGGCTGTTTTGAGCGAATATGAAAAAATGCTGGTCGTAGTAGATGGAAAAATCTTGGACAAAAGCAGTTTTAATCCCGTTAGAAAAGTTGGCGAGGCCTTAGGTAGTCCAGACTTATTATTTAATAATGCCAGAAAAATCGGAAGAGAAGACAAGAGTGAAGAACTTGAAGATAATTTATGGATAAAGGAAAAAGAGGCGAAAGAAGTAAAAGAGAGCCTTAAAGAAATTGAGGACAAAAAAGAGTCTTTTGATGCAATCAAAGACAAAGTAAAAAGTGGCTACGGTTCTCCCGCTATGAGAACAGCTTTGTTTGAAAAATTAGCTTCTTCTTCAAGGCATTTCGGAGGTCTTGTAAAAGAATTGTCAAAAGATTTAGGAAGCGAAGAAAAAGCAATAGAAATGCTAAAAGGAAGATATTCGGAGCCTACTGTTTTAAAAGCTCTTAAGGCAGTAGATGAGGAAGGAAGAAAATCGAATGATTTAAGCCAAATTGGAAGGGTTGTTTATGACTCTAGAATTGGAAAACAGCGCTTTGCAAATGAAATGGAAAGAGAAAATTCTCTCAAACATTTTGCCCGTTCTATGGATGCAAAAGCAATCAACAAGATCAATAAGCAATCTTTTGATGATGAAGCGGGTATAAAAGCTTTAGCTGTAGGTCCTGATTGGGTAAAATTATCAAAAAATGAGAACTTTAAAAATCTAATGACAAGAGAAGTGAAGGATCTATTCAAGAGCAAGAAAGATAAGTTTGAGAAACATTTTGATGATAACAACGACCAGGAAGGAAAAAATGCTTTTATTACGGTTTTGTATGGCTAATTATTCTTAACTCTTGATTTTTTAGATTACTTAAAAACGTCGGTTAATTTAACCGACGTTTTTTGATAAAATTTTTCCCCTTATATTATCTCATTTTTCATTTATTGAGATTATCTATAGCTCAGTAACT
Source organism: bacterium (assembly GCA_021779915.1). Taxonomy (GTDB): domain Bacteria; phylum Patescibacteriota; class Minisyncoccia; order CAIUEV01; family CAIUEV01; genus JAJXZR01. Next base: position 23,331 of record JAJXZR010000011.1, on the reverse strand, counting down.
CGATACGTTTTGCCAGAATCAATGTCTTTGAGAGTATGTGAATTTAAACCTACACCATACGACTCCCAGCTATTATCAGGTCCTGGTATCTTAGCGATAAATCTATATAGCATTTGCCCAAAAGGTATAGGTAATATCAGTGCTACGAAAAAAAGTATAACAGGAAAGCAAAGGAGCATTAAAACACCTAAAATAAGCCCACCCAAAGTCAACCCGTTGCTTTCTAAAAGAACAAATGAATATCTATACGAACTTCTACACAAAAAAGCAAGAGAAGTAAATGTAAGCATTCCTATCAATACCCCCACGATTACTCCAACCACCCTCCCCAAAAAATCAGATTCTGTTTTAAACATCTTTCTTCCCCTTTCATATATTTAGTTTTTTAAAGAGCATCGTTGAAATGAAACAGCCAGTTGCTGTTATTTCCCACTAAAAAACAGTCACGTCAATATTTTTTTAGTTTTTTTAAACGAATAAATCCAACTTTCTTCCGCCAGAGGCGGATCCGCCTTATGGCGGAAACTTTCTAAACTCACCTAGCACGCATTCTTATCTCCCTTAAGCAGAATTAAAAAAGTCCTGGCGAGAATAATAAAATCCAGAAGTAATGACCAGTTCTCGATATAATAAGTGTCGAGTCCTACTTCATCTTCAAAAGATAGATTGGAGCTTCCAGAAACTTGAGCCATTCCGGTGATTCCCGATTTTATAGTCAGCACCTTCTTGTGATGGTGTTTATATTCCTCAATTTCTTCTGGTTCATGGGGTCTTGGACCCACCAAGCTCATTTCTCCTTTTAAGACATTGAATAGTTGAGGGAATTCATCCAATCTGGTCTTTCGAAGAAATTTGCCAAACTTAGTAATCCGTGGATCGTTAGCCATCTTAAAAAGAGGACCGTCTTTTCTTTCATTGTATTTCATAAGTAGTTTTTTCATCTTTTTTGCGTCTTTCACCATAGAGCGAAACTTCATCATCATGATAATCTTTCCCTGGGAAACTCTTTTTAGCTTCACAAAAACCGGTCCCTCGCTGTCTAATTTGATTATTATAGCAATTACAATAAAGAAGGGAGAAAACAAGATTAAAACCAAAACAGAAACCAGAATGTCAGATATTCGCTTAATAACCCTTCCCCACCCATCTAGAGGCGTTCTCTTGATTTCTACGACAGGAAACCCCGCCAAAGTTCTTATTTCGATATTGGTAGCCCTGGCGGCGAAAAGATTAGGCACGTATTTGAATTCTATCCGATTAATCTCACAAAAGTTCGCCAAAATATTAACTTCCTCTATTGGCATTTCGGGATCACATTCCAATATTTCATCTATTCTGTTTTTATATTTTTCCAGGCCCTCCTTAGAAATATGTTCCACTCTAGCTATTACCTTGTAAGGAGTTTGGGGGCGGACTTTTAGAAATTTCATTATTTGATCGCTAATATCGTTTTTTCCGGTAATTAAAACTCGATGTGTTCCGATCCCCTTAACTTTGGCTAAATGTCTTTGTAGTCTCCTAATAAGAAATCTTTCCAGAGAAACAAAAATGATAATCAACACCCAGCCACCAATCAAAATAAAGCGGGAAGAAAACAAGTACTTGTCAACAAAGGCAGCCAGAACAAAGATCATTAGGGCGGCGGAAGTAGCGCTGAAAATTTTTATCACTTCTTTTAATGGTCCCCTTGTTACTTTCATCGAATAGAGTCCCTCAATCGCATAAATTACGACTACAAAAAGACTGGCTATCAAGGAGAGCTGAAAATACGACTGAAAAGTCAAATCATAAAGCACCGGGTAACTCTCAACTATCGGATTATAAAAACGTAGCGAGTAGACAGTTATACTTGCCAAAACGATCGACAAAAAGTCGAGCGGAACTAGAAAAACATTAAAAAGCAACTCCGATTTCTTCATAGAAAATATAAAATTATTTCTCTTTGATACTTATATAGAAGCCTTAAAAAACAGTTAAAGCAACACCGTCGAAAAATTATTTTCAAATTGGAATTTAAATTTGTCTTCTTGGGCGACCCGCTTCAGGTAGGAAGTGAATTTAAAATATATTAATTTTAAATCGATACTTTTTAATTTTTCTTTTTATTTTTTGCCGATTTATTAGTATTGGATTCGGAATTTGTTTTTAAGGAATTGTCTTTATTGGCATTTTGATTGCTATCTGTCAACTGATTATTATTATTAGTGTTAGTGTTAGTGTTACTGTTGTTGTTACCGTTATTATTTTGCTGGTTTTCGCCCCCACAATTATCCTTTAATTTATAAAAAACTCTATCCTGCACTCGAAGATCTATATAGTCAAGGCAAGGAATTTTGCCTTCTCCCTCTTTATCTTTTATCTGCTTCAACACTTCCACGAGCAAATTCATGTTTCTTTCTATTCCCATATCTACATCAAAATAAACTGTCCATCCTTCTTTTGTAGTAGCTCTAATCTCTCTGGCTGAAGGGAGCGGGGTTGAAAGAGCACTGAGCTCCTTTTGGGTTTTTTCAGGAAATTGATGCCATAAATCATTAGCGAAAGAAACATAGGCAGAATCAGTAATAGCTTGTCCGACAACTAGATCGCTGTGAGAGCTGTCCTCCACAATCACAACTTCGGTGGAGTCAGAAACCGCCTCGGAATATGAGCTCTGGTTGTAAGAATAGCCATCCTCATCTACCCAAAGACATCCTTTTTCGTTGCAAAACAATAAAACGGCTTTTTTTTCTTCGACTTTAAGAATCAACGTTCCGGGAAAACTTTTTTGAATTTTTACGTCACTTATCCTTCTAAAATCCGCTTTCACTTCCTTAATTATTCCCGAATTAGAGATCCAAAAATAGTTATTAGAAGGAAAAAAAGATAAAACCTTCTTATGTAAATAAGGTTCTACTGCGTCCAAAATTAATTTTTTATCAGTGTTCTTGTTGCCTTCAATCACCACTCTTTGTATTTGAAACCACTCAGAAAAAAACAACATATAGAAAAGACCAAAAAAAAGCAGGATAAAGAGTGTTTTATAAGTTACTTTCATGACCCAAAGACGGAAGTAGGATATGACCAGTCTAGGAGTTTTTACGCTAATCAGAGGATTTTTTTGAAGGGAATTCCTGCGTTTATTGGTTTTAAAACTTTTCCAAGAAGGATTATAAACTAAAGGTTTTTGGGAAATCCCCCTTTTAAAAACTACTTTTTGATTAGTACTTCTATTCTTTTTTCTTTTAAAAAAGCCCATCTTGGCAAGAATATTAAAAATACCTGTAAATAATACAACAAAAATGATAAAAAGAGAAGTCTAAGAACCTAACTATTTTTTATTCTGCTTGATTTTCGAATCCATTGTCTTATTTTTCCTCTAGCTTGGCTGGTTTTGACAAATTCCAACCAATTTTCATCAGGATTTTTCTTAGATCGGTTAGTAATTATTTCTACCACTTCCCCGTTTTTTATTTTATGATCTAGAGGAACTTTTTGTCCATTGACTTTGGCTCCAATACAGGAACTTCCAATTTCGGTATGGACCAAATAAGCAAAGTCGACAGGAGTCGCCCCTTCCGGTAAATTAATAACATCGCCTTTGGGAGTAAAAGCAAAAATTCTGTCTTGAAAAAAATCAATTTTTAGACTTTGAAAAAATTCTTTTGGATCTCCACCCACTTCTTCTTGCCAGGAACGAAGGTCGCTAACCCATTCCAATTCCTTCATATTAATGTTCTTTGCCGGATTGTTTTTTGGTAAAAAGTAGCTATAAAAGCCCTTTCGTTCAGAATAAAGCCAGTGAGCCGCAATTCCAAATTCCGCTTCATAGTGCATTTGGGGGGTTCTAATTTGAATTTCAATGATTTCTTTTTGAGGACCAAAAACAGTAGTATGCAAGCTACGATATCCATTAGGCTTGGGAAGAGATATGTAGTCTTTTATTCTACCAATTAAGGGTCTGTAATATTTATGGATGATCCCCAAAGTCTTATAGCAAGTAGCCACTTCTGAAACGATAATGCGAAGAGCAACTAAGTCGTAAATACGGGCAATGTTCATATGGTGCCGGACTAGTTTTTGATAGAGACTGTAAAGATGCTTGGCTCTTCCGTGTACGTCTACTATTTTAACTCCTTCTTTCCCAAGTATGTCCCTAATTTCTTCAATAGCTTTAGCCACAGCCTGCTCTTTTTCTCGATATTGACCACGTGTCATTTTTTCAATTTCTCGATATTTTTTGGGAAAAACATAAGAAAAGGCTAGATCTTCAAGAAGCCCCCTGACTCCTCCGATTCCCAGTCGATTGGCAATTGGAGCATAAATTTCCAACGTTTCTTTGGCTATACGATATTGTTTATCTGGTGGCAAAACATCGAGTGTTTGCATGTTATGCAACCTGTCTGCCAGCTTAATTAAAATAATTCGAATATCGGCAGCCATTGCCAACATCATCCTCCTTAAATTTTCAATATAAACAAGATCTTTGTCATTTTTTTTCCTATCTTTTTCTTCATCTTCTTTTGTTTTTTTAATTCCATCGTCTTTTCCTTTATCGCTTTCCCAAGTTGAAAGAGCCCTTTCTTTGCTTAATCTCACTTTTCCGATTTTAGTCACCCCGCTTACCAGAAAAGCGATTTCTTCACCAAATTCGTTTTTAACATCTTCTAGTGTGATTTTTGTATCTTCCGGAACATCATGTAGAAGCCCCGCAGCGATAGTTTCGCTATTCATCCCCATGTTGGCCAGAATGTAAGCAGTATGGAGAGGGTGCTGAATATACTCTTCGCCTGATTTTCTTTTTTGGGTTTCGTGAGCGTCTTTAGAAAATTGATAGGCTCTTTGCAAAAGTTTGGCATCCACTCCCTTTCCTCTCGTTTTCGCAGCTATAATAACGCTATCTATATTTATTAAATCAAGCATGCTCTTTAAATCAAAAATAATTTGGCAACTGCCTCGTTTTATTATACAATAAGAAAACTTTGAGGAAACTCTGAAATGAAGAATTTTTTTAAGTAATTAGGTTTGAAGAGTGTATTGTTTTAAAACGAGCTTTGATTCTCTTAATATCCATTTTATGCCAGAAGAATTGCAAAAGAACAATAGCGATGGTTCCAAGACAGGAGGAACACTTTCTAATTTTTTAGAAATATTACAAGTTGTTCTAACTTCTTTGATAATTGTTTGGCTGATAAGATCTTACGTCATTCAGCCTTTTCTTGTTAAAGGAGCTAGTATGGAACCTAATTTTCACGATGGTAACTATTTAATTGTGGACGAGCTTAGTTATCGGTTTAGGAGTCCCGGAAGAGGAGAAGTGATTGTTTTTAAATACCCAAAAGATCCAAGTCAATATTTCATTAAAAGGATCGTCGGCTTGCCGGGTGAAAAAGTGGTAATTAAAAACAAACAAGTCACTATTTATAACAATGCTAATCCAAACGGACTCCTTCTTGACGAACGCTATCTGCCTTCAGAAGAAGTAACTAAAGGAGATGTGACGGTTCAATTGAATCCCAGTGAATATTTTGTAATGGGAGATAATCGACTTTTTAGTTCCGACTCAAGATCTTGGGGAACACTACCTGCCAATTTGATAGTTGGAAAAGCATGGATAAGAGCTTGGCCACTGGAGCAAGCAAAGGTATTTGGCAATAATTAAATAAAAAAACGAGGCATTGGTACCTCGTTTTTTTGTGTCGATAAAAAATCCTTCCTATCTTTTTAAACCTCGATAATTACAGGCAAGATCATTGGTCTTCTCTGAGTTTTGTTAAAGAGAAACTGCCCGACATCATCTCGAATAGAGTTTCTGACATATTCCCAATTTATCGGATAGCCTCCACGAGTTTTTTGTTCAATAATTTTCTTGATTTCCATTCTCGATTCTTTGAGTAGCTCTTGATTGTTGCGCATATAAATAAATCCTCGAGAGATTAAGTCAGCGTTTCCAATTTGTTTGCCCGTGTTTGAATCAATTACTGCAATAACCGTAAACATACCATCCTGAGCCAATTGCTGTCTTTCTCGAAGGACTACGTTACCAATATCCCCCACCCCTAGTCCATCCACCATCACATAATTAGCGGGGACTTTCTCGTTAGTTAATCGTCCATTTCCCTTTTTATCAAATTCTATTACCTGACCATTCTCTGCGATCAAGGTGTGATCATCGTCCATTCCCAGCACTTTGGCAGTTTCTGCGTTTTGCCTCAACATATAATGGTTTCCGTGAATTGGAATCAAGTATTTTGGCTTAACAATATTTAACATCAGTTTAAGCTCTTCTCTCTTAGCATGACCCCCTGAATGAACGTCCATCATCTGGTAATGGACAACTCTTACTCCCTTTTTTGTTAAACCGTCTTTCAAAGCTTGCACGGTTCTTTCGTTTCCGGGAATAACCGAGGAAGAAAAAACAATCGTGTCTCCTTTCTCCAAGTGAACATATCTGTGCTCTTCGTTGGCAATCCTCATAAGAACGGCCTTGTCTTCACCCTGAGCTCCAGTACACATTATAATTATTTTGTTTTTGGGGTAGTGGTTAATTTCTTTAATGTCGATAAAAGTACCTTTTTTCGCCTTAATATACCCCATTCTTCTGGCTATTTCGACATTGGCTTTCATACTAAATCCATCCACTGCTACTTTTCTACCGAGTTTTTCCGCGATTTCCACCATGTGACGAATACGAGTTAAAAGACTGGAAAAAGTTCCCACAATCACCTTTCCATTTGATTTACGAATAATTTCTTCAAAATTGTCTTTAACTTCTGATTCTGATATAGAATACCCTGGGTGTCCTGCATCGGTTGAATCTGACATAAGAACCATTACGCCGTTTTCTGAAAGACGGGCGATTCTTCCAATATCTGTCGGATCATCTCCAATTGGATTCTGATCAAATTTAAAGTCTCCTGTGTGCATAATAAGCCCGCATGGCGTATGAATAGCAATTCCCAATGAGTCAGGAATACTGTGGCAAACATGGAAAAATTCTACGCCAAAAACCCCCAGTTGTAGATAGTCTTGATCTGTCACCCCAGTAATTTTAAGTTTCGGACTTTCTTTAAAATCCTCTTGTCTTTTAAGAATGATAGGTTTGGTCATCATGCCGGTATAAATAGGGGGATTTCCCAATACTTTAGCATGATGAGGAATGGCTCCAATGTGATCCATATGCCCGTGAGTAATGATTATTCCTCTGATATTTTCCGTTTTATCCCGTAAATATCTTGAGTTTGGGATAATATAATCGATCCCATGCATATCTTCTTCAGGAAATTGCAGGCCCATGTCAACAATAATAATATCCTTGCCATACTCAATAACAGTCATATTTCTTCCCACTTCTTCCAGCCCTCCCAGAGGAATAATTCTAAGTTTTTTTTCAGGTTCTTTTGTTTCAGATTTTACATTTTGAGCAACGTTATTTGTTTGGTTGCTGTTCCCGTCAGACACGGGTATGATTTTTAATTCCGGTTCTTTAGCGCGAGAAACGTGTCTCCCTCTCCTTGAAGCACCGGCTTTTGTAGTTTCGGTCATTTTGTTTGTTAAGTTTTAAATCAACTTATTATTAATTAGTTTATGAATTCAATAAAGATATTTTATTTATATCCTTCTGAACTTATTCCAGGATCCCTGTTACAGTATTAATCTGGAGATCCTGAAAAAAATTCACAATAGAACATTACTATTAAGCTTTAGACTTGATGTCCGCCATAGGTAAATCCGTCTAATGTTGTCTGTGCCGGAGAGGAGAGTTGAACTCCTACCCCGCTAAGCGGGACAACGCCCTGAACGTTGCGTGTCTGCCAATTTCACCACTCCGGCAATGCTTTATTATTTTTTATATTAAAACTGGCAACTAGTTCGCGAAATATTCAAAGAAACAAAAATAATCAGTTTGTTTATCTATATATTTCGAGCGCAAAGAAAAAAATAACTGCTGAAGATAATTTAGATTACCTTTATAGATAACATGGATTAATTTTTTTGGCAAATAGAACATTAGTTTCATCAAGTTTGTCAAATAAAATTCTTGATGAACTTGATGAACTTATGTTGATTTTCGTTTTATCTTTTTTTTATAAATATTTTATCTACCTTTCTTTACACTTCACACATATTCTTAAAAAATATTTACAAATGGAATTTAAAAAATTATGGCACTTTGTTTTCCCAAGCTATTGCATTGTTTGTGAAAAATTTGGTGATTATTTGTGTGAGGATTGCTTAAATAAAATTCCTATCCGGATACGCGACTTTTGTCCTATTTGCGAAAAAAATGAAACTTTTTTAGGAAAAATCTGTGGCATTTGTAAACAAAAAAATAAATCATTTTTTCTTGATGGGCTCATTGTTTCATCTTACTTCAAACATCCAGTATTAATCCAGTCTGTTTATTTACTAAAATATGCTCTTTTAAAAGACCTTTCTCTCCCGCTGGCTAAAATTTTAGCTAAAAAAATAAATAACCAGATTTATAGCAATTTCTCATTTACGTCTGTCCCTTTGCATCAAGAAAAAGAGCTTTTTCGAGGATTTAACCAATCTATTTTATTGGGTAGAAAGCTACAAAGTGAGCTTCTAAAACAAAAAATTACAATTAATTTTATTCCCGATTTATTGACTAGGAAAAAAAATAATAAAGCCCAAATGACAATAAAAATGATACAAAAAAGAAAAGAAAATATTAAAGGATGTTTTAAGTTGAATAAGTCTTATACAACAAAACTCCCAGAAAAGATTATAATTATAGACGATATCTCGACAACTAGTGCAACTCTTAACGAATGTGCTAAAGTTTTAAAAAGAAATGGGGTAAAAATAGTTTGGGGAATAGTTTTGGCAAGACAAGCCATAAGATTCTAGGTAGCTTTTAGCTTGCTACTTTAATTACAAAATAAATTACTGCCGCTCCAAGCAACGTCATTATTGTAGTTATTTTTTTAGGATGTTCATGGTGGCTTTCGGGGAGAAGGTCGCTTGCGCCAATATAAAGAAAAAAGCCACAAAAAAGAGCCAATACCAATCCGAGGCTTTCTTTGTGAATGGTAAAAAATAAGGTGGATAAAACTCCCAGAAAAGGTGTTGTGGCATCTGTAATTAACCACCTAAACGCTTCTTTTTTTGTTCCTCCATTGCCCAAAACTAGCCCGACAGCATTGATTCCATCAGAGAAATCGTGGGCTAGAACAGCTAAAGTAACGGTTAATCCTAATACTGTAGAGGCTTGAAAAGATAACCCGATAGCCACCCCATCAAGAAAACTATGGATCGAAAGAGTTCCAGCTCCTATTTGCCCCTTATGTACAGGGTTATGACAATTATCTTCTTTGCAGTATCTGAAATAAATTACGCGATCAAGGATTAAATATAATAAAAACCCCAAGGATATGATCGAAGATGTAAAAAAAGTTCCATATCTAGTGAAAGATAATTCCATTGCCTCAGGCAAAAGATCGAAAAAAACCACACCTATAACCGCTCCGGCACTGAATCCCAATATGATATGAAGTTTATCTTTGAATTTGAGAGCGAATAATCCTCCAAGAAAAGTTGCGAGGCTAGCGGATAATCCAAAAATTAAAATCATCTTTGAAAAATATTTTTATTAAATTTAATTGTGATAATACTGATAGATAAAAGATTTTTTGTAAAGTTTTTTAAAACTTTTCCCACATTTTTTCAACAAAATATTTTTTTTAAAAGCTAAAATATGGCTTAAAATAGCGATTTATTTGATATTTTATTTTTTCCCCAGTTTATTTTATTTTTTATATACTTCTTGCGAAACTCAGGTAGTATTCTTTTTAAACTATGATTTTCTTGTAGGAAATCCTCTAGTTTGAAAAGAATACTACCTGAGTTTCGTAAGAACAACCTTTTCCTGAGCCGAGGGGGAGATTCGAACTCCCGACCTACGCGTTACGAATGCGTTGCTCTACCGACTGAGCTACATCGGCAGGTTAGTTCAATTTTCAATTTCTAATTTTCAATTTTAAAACAATTTCTAATTTATCAATTTTAAAAACAAAAAACACGTGTCATTCCTGCGAAGGCAGGAGTCCAGAAAAGCAATACTTTGTTAGTCTAATATTATTCTCCTGGATCCCCGCCTTCGCGAAGATGACACACTAGACTAATATTGTTTGAAAATTAAAAATTAGAAATTGAAAATTTTATAATGTGCCGCGGGAGAGAATCGAACTCTCATTCCGCAAGCGGAACACGATTTTGAGTCGTGCGCGTCTACCAATTCCGCCACCGCGGCCACACATTAGTTCATCCCCAGAACCATTCGGTACGGGGCAAGCAAGTTTTTAAAGTTATAAAGTTTATAAAGAATATGCATTGAACGCTCCATTGCCAACTTGAATTTAGAAAACTTTGTTTTTAAACTATGATTTTCTTGTAGGAAATCCCCTAGTTTGAAAACAAAGTTTTCTAAATTCAAGTTGGCAATACACTTTACTTAAAAATTCTTTGATAACTTTTTAACTCATTCACTATCTCATTAAACTGATCTCCTCTATCAAACTCGTTCTTAAATAAGCCAAAACTAGTGCATCCTGGGGAAAGTAAAATTATATCGCCTTTTTTCGCATTTTTACAAGCCTCCAGAACTCCTTCTCTCATATTTTTAACTTCTTTGCAAGAAAGATGGGAGGAATATTTTTTTATTGATTTTTTAATGACGGTAGTAATGTTTCCTGGGAGAAGAATTACTTTTTTGGCTTTTTTTGCCACTTCTTTTCCGAATTCATCAAATTTAAGATTTTTATCTGATCCGCCACTTATTAAAATAACTTTTTGATTGAAATTTTGAAGACTACCAATCGTAGCATCTGGTATTGTGGCCGTGGTGTCGTTATAGAATTCTATTCCTTCTACAACAGCTATTTTTTCCAGCCTATATGGAACTCCTTTGAAAGATTCTATCGTCTTTTTTAAAGTTTTTTTTGAAATTTTAAAAACGTCACCAGAAACAACCATGGAAATATTTAGGCTTTGTCTATTAAATGGTCTTTTAAATAGAGGGTTTTTTATTTTAAATCCCGCTTTTTCTTCGCCAGAAACCCTGATGATTGTCGAAGGCAATTTCTTGTCCTTGATTTTTTCCAGTCTTTTATCATTTTTATTCAAGATTAAATAATCTCCCTTTTTTTGAAATGCATATATATTCTTCTTGGCATTAAAATATTTTTCTAACGTGCCATAACGATTCAGATGATCTCTTAATATGTTTGTAATTACGGAAATTTCCGGACTACGCCTGATATATAACAAATCTTCCAGTTGAAAAGAAGAAAGCTCTAAAACCGCAATTTTATTCTGGTTTTCCAAAAACTTGCTTTTAAAGAAAGAAAAAAGAGAAACGCGTATATTGCCACCAAGAAGAACATCTTTACCCCCTGCTTTTAAAAATTTACCAATTAAAGTAGTCGTTGTGGTTTTCCCCTTGCTACCAGTTACTCCAACAATTTTTCCCCTGAAGAAGCGGAAAAATAAAGTAATATCAGTTTCGATGCGATAACCTTCTTTTTTAAGTTCTTTTACTAGGTTATTTTGCCAATAAATTGCATGGTTTTTTATAATTATATCGGCTCCCTTAAAGTCTTTTTTTTCTTGATTTCTTCCTAAAATGAATCGGACGTTTTTGTATTTTTTTAACTTATCCACGCTTTCTTTTAGGTCTTGAGGTTTTTTTGAATCTAGTACCAATACCTTCGTTCCCTTTATTTGAGCAAAAAACTTTGTAGCTTCTAATCCTCCAAAATTTAGTCCCAATCCCCAAATAACCACTTTTTTTTCTTTAAGATTACCAATAAGATCCCGAAACAATTCATTTGATTTTTTCATTGAAGATATATTAATAAATATTCTTATGTTGACTATCTATCATCCTTTCACTGAGCTCAAGATTGACGATATAGCTGCAAAAACAAGTAGAAGAAATATTGTCCAAGTTAGATATCGGGGTAATTTCCAAGGCAAAACAATTGGCTTGGATTTTTTTTTATGAAAAATCTTCCTATAAACAGCTACAATAATCAAAGCATCGGTTGTTCCAGCTACCACCCCAACTAGTCCTATTATATGCACAAAATTAGAAACTCCCGCCAGAATTAATGTAAGGGGAGCAAACACTACTAAAAACCAACTTAGGATAGTTTTTAATTTAATATCTGAAATTAGTATTTTTTTTAGATAAATAGCTATCGCCCAGTGGGAGGTTATGACGGTGATTAAGCCAAGCAAAGAACCGAGATACAGAATTCCACTCCCCATTTTTTTACTCATTGAAATAAATGGGTTTGGAGTAACTTCAAGACCGCTTGTCTTAATGGCAGAAATAAAAAACAATATTGTTATTATCGCTATAAATATATATGCATAAACAATTACTTCCCTTATTTTTTTCTTCTCTGCTCCTAAAATCTTAATTGCAATTGGAATTGAGGATTGTCCTGTTAAAGCAAAAATAACTACGCCATATGGCACGAGAAGGCCACTCCAGTTCTCGTTTAAACTACTCCAATGAGGCAAGCTTTCATAGGAAACCAAAAAAAACATTCCACACATCAGGACGGAAAAAACCAATTCTATCTTTCCAAAACCTCTAAAACCATTTAAAAGAACCATTGAATTAACTGCTGTAAAAATTAAAACAATCGGCCAAAAATAGGCTTTGTCCATAGAAAGAATCCCTTCTGTAAAAACAGCCGTAGCGAGAATATAGGCAACAAGAGAGCCACCATAACCAAATAAGATTGAAAAAAACTCAATTTTACCCGCCCAACCCCCCAAATACTTTCTTGAATAACCAACAATACAGTCGTCTTTTTTATCAAAGATTATTATTTCCGCAAATAAAATATTTAAAAACATCATTATAAGAGTGACACATATGATAAGAATCACTCCTGGTAAAACTCCGATATTTTTTGAGGCGTAAGGAATAGAAAAGATACCCAAACCAACAACCGCCCCTACAATTGTAAAAAAGGCTTCTGTCCAATAAAAAATTTTTTTCATAAAATTTACTTGCTTATTTCTTTTTTTATGAATAGATTATTGTTTCCTAGTTAAGTGGAATATAATCTATTACCTCCTTATTTCCAAACACTCCATGCACAATTTTACCTTTGCATTTCTAGAAGAACAAATTAAATTAAAAGAGAGAATTTTAATTCTCACACATACTAACCCGGATGGAGACGCTATTGGTTCTCTTATGGCAATTAGGAATATTATTTTAGAAAAAGGAAAGACTCCTTCTATTTTCTTTTCTGGAAAAACCAGTTGTAATTTAAAATTAGAGGAGGAATCTTTGATTACAAAAGAAACTCATTACAATCAATATGATTTAATAATTATTGTCGACACAAGCAACCCTAAAAGAACTGGTATTCCTATACCTTCTAATTTAGAAGAGTTACCAGAAACTTTTATTATCGATCATCATTTAAAAAAAGGCGGGAAAATCGAGTATCCTAAAAATATTTACTACTATATTAATCCTAAAGCCACCGCCACTTGTGAAATAATCTATGATTTATTAAAGAAAGAAGAAAAATTTTTCTCTAAAGAAACCGCCTATTATCTGCTCCTTGGAATTTACACTGACAGCGGAGGATTCTTCCATTCTAACACCACCCCCCAACTCCTAAAAAAAACTCGCGATTTATTAAAAATGGGGGTTTTGTTTAAAAATGTTACACTAAATGCTTTTAAAGGGAAAAATGTGAGAGTTTTAAACTACTTAGGTGAAAAAATTTCTGATTCAAAATTTAATCCAGAGCTTAAATTTATCTTTAATACTGTTAAAGGATTAGAGCTCGCTAAAAAAAATATTTCAGCTTCAGATATTAGTGGTCTAGTAAACCTCCTAAATATGTGTAGTGACTCAATATTCTCATTACTTCTTTTTGAAGAAAACAATCTTATAAAAGGAAGTTTTCGTAGTCATGAATATAAAAAGATTGATGTTAGCCATTTATCTAGGTTTCTTGGGGGTGGCGGACATAAATTAGCTTCTGGTTTTGAGGTGCCTGGAAAAGTTGTGGAAACCTATAAGAAAATCTCTATAAAAAATTAAAAAACAACTCAATAAATTGTTTTTTAATTTAAAAAAATTAGTTTGTTTTTAATTAGTATTATTCATTATTTTAAACAAACGCCGTTCTAATACTTGATTTTCTATAAACTGTTTTCCATATTTTTTCAACACTTTTTTACTCAGTCTAAATATTTTATTTTTCTTTTATTTAAAAGGTTTTATTCTGTTTTCCCCTAATTCTACAAGACTAATAATAACAATAATATTTTATAAAATTATAAAGGACTAACTTTTTGGGATAACTAATATTTTCTTTTCACCTTTATTTATTTGTTCTTTTTTTCCTGGAAAATCATGTAGTGCATCCATAAGTGTATCTACTGAATAGGTAAAATCTTTTCCTCGTTTAGTTCCTGGATCTTGAGTAATAAAAATATTTTTTTCTTTATCAAATCCACTAATAATTAGCATATGGTAAAGAGGACCGGGATTTTTAAAATAAGGATTATTAAGTATTCTCCCAGCCATAGGCGCTATAATAATTGAATTATTAGATAAAACTTCTTCAATTTTAAAAATAGTCGGATTTGTTATTATTTCAAAATTATCATATTTATAATATTGTTTAGCTACTTCTTTTAATTCATTTATATTTATATCTTCTTTTTTAGGGTAAACTTCTTTTGTAAAATAAATCAATTTTTGTAAATCATCTTCTGCTTCTCTTGAGAGGATTAATTTATCTCCTTTGATAAAATAGTGAGCCATTAGAAGAGAAGCTTCTTCACAAGCCTCCTCGTGTAAACTATCCCATTCTCCCAGGGGCGCTTGAGAAGTAAAAGGAAGATAGTGATTAATTTGTTTTGGAATTATAATCTCTTTTAAAATAATTTTTTCATTTTCATTAGAATTAGTATTTTGAGAACTCTGATTAATATTTTGGTTTTGTGGAATAGTTTCTTTATAAAAAGACTCTTTATTAAAAGAAGTGTTTTGATTAATAGGGGTAATAATTTCTGTTTTCTCCCCTACTTCTTCTTTTAAAAAAGAAAAAATCTCTCCCAGATCAGAGAAATTTTTAGGAAAAAAAGGCGATTTATAAAAATAAAAAAGCGATATAGTTACAAATGCTAATATAAAAAGAAAAAATTTTTTGCGATACATTATAAAAAAGAAAAGAGTATTATAAAATCGAAATTAATCTTTTTTCTTAATTTTGGGTAAAATTATTATATAAAATATTTCTAAAAAACCAACTGTGTTTATAAGCATAAAAGCGATAAACCACCATTTTTGAGAATTTCTTGCAGATTTCCAGAGCGCCAAAGCTTTCCAAGGGATACTCCATAACGCAATTGCAATTAAAAAAATCATAAAATTCTCTCGGTATTGCTGGTTACACCAAAAATCCATAGATTTAATTTAAAAAATTTAGGAGATAATATTTGATTTAGAAGCCGACATATTCTACTTCTTCTTTTAATTGAATGTGAAATGTGGTTCTTACTTTTTGCTTTATAATGCTGGCAAGGATTATTATATCTTCGGTTTTTGCTTTGTTAAAATTAATAATAAAATTGGCGTGCTTTAAAGAAATTTTCGCTCCTCCAATGATTTTTCCTTTTAAACCCACCTTTTCTATAAAATAACCTGCCGGCAAACTTCCGTTACGATAAACTTTTTCTCTAATTTTTTCTTTATCCTCCTTGTTATTTATCTTAGTATTAACAAAATCATCAATTAAACTTTCTTTTATCTTTTTATCTAAAAGGCTAATTGGTGGGTTTTTAAAAAAACTTCCGGCCGAAGGAAACTCTAGAGGCTGTTTCTCTTTTCTAAGAAAAAAATATTTTAAAATATTTTTTTCTATAACTTCTCTTTTAGAGGGTAATAATTTTATCTTTACCCGCCAAATAAGCCATTCAGGCTTTTGTTGAAAAATACTATTACGGTAGGAATATTGGCAATCTTGGTTTTTTAAATTAAAGAAAGTTGCTTTTTTTAAATCAAAAACCTCAATTTCAGAAATAAACTGAGATAATTCAAAACCAAAAGCCCCCATATTGTTTCTAGCCCCACCACCTACCGTGGCCGGAACCCCAAAAGCCCACTCAATACCACCTAAGTCTGCTTTTTTTGCCTCTGAGATAAGTTTAAAAATAGTTGTTCCTGCAGAAATCCAAGAGAAGTTATCTTTCCAAATAATTTTATTACCAGATACTTTTATAATCAGTCCGTTAAAACCAGAGTCGCTAATTAACAGGTTACTTCCGCCACCTAAAAAGAAAAAATTAATTTTTTCTTTTTTTACCCAACGAAACAATGTTAAAAGATCTTCTTTTGTTTTAACTTCACAAAAAAATCGAGCCTGTCCCCCAGTTTTAAAAGAAGTATAAGAAGAAAGAGGAATATTTTTCTTTATTTCCATAGAAAAAAGCTCAAAAAATTTTAAAAAATTGTTAAAAACAAGATTTTTTCTAATATCCTCTAACTTGAATTTTTCTGGCTTTGGCAGTTTCAGCCTTAGGAAGCCTGATTGTTAATATCCCATTTTTCATTATAGCCTCAGCTTTGTTGGCTTGTATGTCAACAGGCAAAATAATAGAACGAGAGAAAGCTCCCCAATAACATTCTTGGTAGTAGTAGTCTTCTTCCCTGGTCTCTTCTTCTTTTCTTCTCTCCCCTCTGATAGTGACCATGTCATTGTTAATTTGAATGTCTAGATCTTCCGGTCTAACACCAGCAATCGTTGACTTGATAACAATATCAGAATCAGTCTGGTAAACGTCGATGGTTAATTGCCCTTCTTGATCGGCCACCCAGTTGGCATCTCCATCGTTGCTGTTTTGTAATCCCGCTACCTTCGTTTCCATTTGAACGGGCGTTCCAGTTTGTTCGGTTGGGCTGGCATAAGAAGGATTTATAACATTTTCTCCCCCATAGCTTTGAATTTGAGGAGATGTGTTGTATTCTTCCTGAGCCATCATTCCTTCATTTCCAAAATATCCCATATTGTCGTTTTGCATCTGCATATCCTCTCCTTCTATCCCAATTAACCTCTTAAAAAAAGACTGTTTTTTGTGGGTTTGCATAACAAAAGAAAATAACTATTAGCTACTTAATATTTTACCAATTGGAACTTTATCACAAAATAATTTAAAGACAAAATTTAAAACAAAAACACTTTATTCGCGATCAATTCTATAGCTCGGTTTTTATTGTCTTCCCAATGAAGATTAAAAGCATGAAGAAAATGGCAAGGCAGGTCATTCCCTAGAAAGCCCCCATAAGTATCATCTCCCACAATCGAGAATCCGGCTTTAGACAAGTGTACTCTTATTTGATGAGTTCTTCCGGATAAAGGGAACATTTTCAGCAAAGAATATTGTTCATTAAGCTTGCCGGCACTGTTTTTAGAGTTTTCTAAAATATCTTTCCAACCACCAAAGATGCCAGAAAATGATTTATTGTTTTCGCGTAAATAACTTTCTATTTCATTTATCTTCCCCGAAAAAACAACCATGCCTAGACCAAGAGAAGTTTTGGGATTTATTATTCCCGATTTATTAGGCTGAGAGATGTTTTTGGCGTCTAGGCAATAATTTTTCCAAAAAGAAGATATATTCCCAAGACTACCTTCCTTTAAAACCAAATTTTCCATCCCTTGTATTTTTGGGTTGCTTTGTTTTTTGCCTATTAATCCGTGGATGTAAAAGTTTTTATAAGGGAAATTTCCTCGAACGAGAGCGAGGTATTTTTTTTTAACCTCTCTGCTCTTAAACTTTTTTTTAATTTCCTTTTGAAAAGTACTGTTTTTAGCAATAATTAGCAGGCCGCTAGTCCTTTTGTCGAGCCTATGGACGATACCCGCCCTCGGATCGTCAAAATTTTTATCAAGCAGTCCTTTCGAGTTGATTATCTCTACCAAGGTCACTGACTTTTCTTTTGCTAAATTAATTTTTTCTGATTGGTGGACTGACAATCCGGCTGGTTTGTTTATAACCAAAAAATCTTTCTCGTTTTTTAAGATATGGAGGGATGCAGGGTAGGAAACTTTATTTAGATTTTTAGTAAAATAAAAATCCCTTTTTATCTTTTTCCAATCTATAGATATTTTAGAAATATCTTGAAAATTTATTTTAGTTCCCGATTTTAGCCTTTTACCCTGGTAAATTACTCTCCCCCGTCCAATCTGTTTCTGCCAAAAACTTCGTGGAAGCGAGAGCAATTTTTCTTTCTCTCTTTGTGGGAAAAAAAGAGAGTTTTTTAAAAAAAGAGAAATGTTATTTTTTAGAAAAGAGTCGAAACGAGACATGGGAAATAATTTGAAATTTAAGCTTAATGGAAAAAAGCGATGCTATATTTTCCTCCCTTCAGATGAAGGGAGGTGCCCGTAGGGCGGAGGGTTTGAACGCGAAGCGATAAAAGTTGATTAACAACATTTGACATCAGAACCCCTCCCCCCTCCGGGGGAATTTCCCTCTGTTGAAGAAAATTCTCCTTCATCTGAAGGGGAGAAAAATTGAAAATTTCAAATTATTTTTCCTCTTCCAACGTTTTCATTTCCCGAAAAATTGTGCCAAGAACCCCGTTTACGAAGCGACCAGAGGAATCACTGCCGAAGGTTTTTGCAATTTCGATCGCTTCG
The DNA here is from genome assembly GCA_021779915.1 of bacterium. GTDB lineage: Bacteria > Patescibacteriota > Minisyncoccia > CAIUEV01 > CAIUEV01 > JAJXZR01. The sequence continues at coordinate 4,639 of JAJXZR010000011.1, read as the reverse complement.
TTGATAACCACTTTAGGAGGAACGGCCTTGGAGTTTCCGAAAAGAAGTTCGTAAATTCCAAGTCGAAGAACGTTTCTATTTATTAAATTTATTTGAGAAATAGGCCATTCAGGGGCGGCCTTTTCAATCATCGAATCGATTATTTTTTGATTTTTTTTAGTTTCAAGAAAAAGAGTAGTGGCGAATTCTCTCTGGTCTTCACCGCCGAACTCTTCAATATTTCTTTCCAAAATATCATCCTCAGGCAATTTATTTTTCTTAAATTGCTGAAAATCGTTTTCAAATAGGCACTGAAAAGCAATAAATCGACCCCTTCTTCTTGACATTTGTCTATATATTAAAGTTGCAAGTAGCAAGTTACAAGTAACGAGTAAAAATCATTTAAACTATTTCTTTTTCTTCTCAAGTTTTAAAAGAGTATTAATAACTTCTTTTTCTTTATAAAAACCACAATAAGGGCAAACGACATGAGCCTTCTTTTCTTTGTTGCAATGAGTACATTTGACTAAGCCAGCCACCTTTAGACTTTGATGCGATCGTCTTTTTCTGCTTCGGCTCTTAGATTGCTTCTGTTTTGGGACTGCCATGAGGAAAATTAAATAGTAAAATTCATATAAACCAAGTATTATTTCTTTAACTTAGAAAAAGTACTTAGTCAAACTAAAAAGGAACGTATTTTAGGTTCTAAAAGCAATTTGATGAAATTTATTGGTTAATAAAACAGTAACTTGACATTAATAATGCCTATTTATAAATTTATAGGGGGATTAATAATATTAAAAATATTTATATTAATAAATGATTTTTAGTCAAGAGTCGGGAATGGGAATAAAAAAAGCGGGCTTTATTCTGTTACTCATCTTTATTGGAGGGGCTTTTTTATTTGTCACACTCCCCTATTTTTGGGGAAAAAACAGGATAAATCCCAGGGTTTACATTGGAAATACGATTTTAAGGGGCAATATTGAAAATGCAAAAGAAAAAATTAGTGAAGAATGTAAGAATTATCAAAATAAGCCGATAAGTTTGATTTATGAAGGGAAATCTTATCAGTCAAGTTTGTCTGAAATTGGTTTCTATCTTGATGAAGAAAGAACTTTCGCAAATCTAAAGACAACTACTGGACCAAACAATTCCCTATTCAATCATTCTTTCAAATGGTGGGGGGATTTGTTCCTAGGATTCAAGGTGCCGGTGTACTACTCTTTTGATGTTACAAAGCTAAACGAAGTTCTGAAAAATAAATTCAAAATAATCCTTTATCCTGCTGAGGAAGCTAAATTTAAGTTTGAAAATGAGAATATCATCATTAGCCCATCTAAAAACGGAATTGGAGTCGATGGTATGTTTTTTGTTGCGGAGGTCTTAGAGAATTTAAAAAAATGGAGTAGTGACCCAATTAAAATCAATCTAGTAAAAATTGACCCCGATATTTCTACTGTTCAAGCAGAGAGTATGAAAGGCGATTTGAAAAAAATGTTTGATTACCCGTTCTCGTTCAAGGTAAAAAACTATAATTTTAATTTACCTAAGCCGATAATTCTCTCCTGGATTGAAATTCAAAAAAATCAAAGTCAAGAAGATTTGATGTTTGGAAACCAAAGTGAAGACGTAAAAGATCTTTCTAATCTAATTTTAGCCAGCCAAGATTTCTCCGAATACAAAAAAAAGTACGTTTTAACTTTTGATATAAACCGAAGTGCGGTCGAAGCTTTTTTAAAGGGAGAGGTGGAAAGCTTAATATATCAAAAACCGGAAAATGGAATTTTGGCGTTGGAAAACGGTGAGATTAAAGAAATAAAACCCTCTAGTCCGGAAATTACAATTGATATGGAAAAATCAATTGACATGATTATCGATGCTCTAAAAAATAATAATTATTTTATAAATCTGCCAGTTCAAGAAAAACCAGCCGATGTTTCTATTGGAAAAATTAAAGAATTAGGAATAGGCGCTCTGCTGGCAACGGGAGATTCAAATTTCGTTGGGTCGCCAACTAACAGAAGACATAATATTGCAGTAGGAGCCAGCAAGTTTAATGGTGTGGTAATTGATAAGGGTGCGGAATTTTCATTTATTACAACCCTTGGACCAGTAGACAAGGATACTGGGTATTTACCAGAACTTGTTATTAAAGTGGATAAGACAATCCCGGAATATGGAGGGGGGATGTGTCAAGTTTCTTCCACTTGCTTTAGGGGTGCTGTTAAAGCCGGCTTACAAGTTACAGAAAGACAAAACCATGCTTATCCAGTTCAATATTATTCTCCCCAAGGAACAGATGCGACTGTTTATATTCCCAAACCAGATTTGAAATTTGTTAACAATACTCCCGGACCAATACTTCTTCAAACCAGAATGGAGGGCAATAATTTATATTTTGATTTTTTTGGTAATTCAGACCAAAGAAAAGTGGAATTAGAGGGACCAACAACTTTTGATAAAAAGCCGGATGGTTCGTTGAAAGCGGAATGGATTCAAAAGGTTTATGATAAAAACAACAACTTAATGTTTCAGAAAAACTTTTTAAGTAAATATGACTCTCCTTCCAAATACCCTCACCCCGGAGATGAAAAATCTCCTAAAGACAGTAAAAAGAAAAAGAAAAAAGGGGGGACGTAGATAAAAATTTTCAATCCAATTTAACATTTAAGTTAAATTGGAAATTTTAGGTTCAGTAAAACTCTCCTTATTAAAAAACAGTTTCAATACAAGTCATTTTTGTTTTCCCAATAATCTAAAAAATACTTGAAAGCCCCAGGGTGCTTAAAAGAACAATTATTCCAGAAATAAACGTTCCTCCAATCAAAGCTGGAATAGCTTTTTTTGGGTGAATTCCTAGGAAGGCGGCAACTCCTGCGCCAGTCCAACCCCCAAAACCAGGGAGAGGGATCGAGCAAATAATAAAAATTGCCCAACTTCCCCACTTTTCCAAATATTTCTCCCCTTTCTTTTTTAGATGTTCTCTCGCCCAAGCGACAAATTTTCCTAAGAAAAAAGGTTGTTTTTCTAGCCAATTGGCAATTGGAAGAGCCAAATAAAAAAGAAATAAATTTATAAAATTATTTCCGATAAAAGAGATTAAAAAAGCCTTAAAAGGAGAAAAATCATAATAATTTATTGACCATGGTATAGAAAGGCGAAGTTCTCCAACTGGGGTCATAGAAAGGAGAAAAGTTTTTATTTCAGGGGGGAGAGCGGTGAAAAAATGGTACATAAAAATAAGTTTATAAAGTTAAAAAATGTGTCGTCCCGGGCTTGACACGGGATCCAGGAGAACTTTATTAAACTAACAAAATGTTATTTTAGTTTGATTTTTAATAAAATCGATAAAAATATTTTAATAGTCTAATTTTATTTTCTGGATCCCGGATCAAGCCCGGGACGACACGAATATTGTTTAGTTTTGTTTTTTTAAAAATCTTGCTGCTTCTTCTGGCAGGATTGTGCTGACTTCTACTCCAGTTGCCATCTCGAATCCGGCCCAGATCGAGGTGCGGGGCAAAATTTCTAAATGCCAATGGTAATGGTCATAATCACGACCGTCGCAGGGTGAAGTGTGAAGATAAAAATTAATAGCGGGATCGTTCAGCCCTAAAAATAATTTTTTCATTGCTTTTTGGATGGCTTCACCAAAATCCCATTCTTCTCTCTGGGTGATCCTTTCAAAATAGGGGCTGTGTTTTTTGGGGATAATCCATAATTCAAAAGCGCTGCGGGAAGCAAAGGGAGTGATAACTATAAAAGAATCATTTTCAAAGACAACTCTCTTTTTCTCTTTTAGCTCCCAATTTACCATTGTGCAAAAAGCGCACTCCTTGTTGGATTTATAATAATTTTCCGTCCCTTTAAGTTCGAGTTCTATCCCCGGTGAAATGACGGGTATGGCAAAAAGTTGGCAATGAGGGTGTGGCTGAGAAGCACCTGCATTTTTGCCATGATTATGGATAATCATTATGTATTTCACGCTTTTTCTCTTCATTAAATCAAGATAACGAGTGCGAAAAGCGTCGACGAGTTCAGCAACTTCTTCAACAGTCATTTCTCCATAAGTTCGTTGGTGGCTTCTTGTGACGATTACCTCATGATAACCCACGCCCTCCATTCCGAAATAAGGACCTTCCGTCCAGTGTCGAACAGTATTTGATTGTCTTTCGAAAGCTGGAAATTTGTTGGGAAAAACCCGGAGGCTCCATTCCCCGTCATCTCGGTAGTAAATTAAAGTATCCTTTTTTTGTCCAGTTTCCTCTGGATGACAAAAAACACATTCGGATGTAGAAAACTTAGAAGAAGCCTCTTCTTCCTTTTTGAAAGATTCCGGTTTTTGTGCTCTGGCCTTGGCAATAACTACCCAATCGCCGGTAACTATATCCTGGCGAAGCTCAGAAATCATAGGCGAATCTTGGTTTTGAGAAGACAAAGGCATTAGAAAATTTAAAATTAAAAATGCAAAATGCAAAATTAAAGTGTCGCCGGAGGCGACAAGCGATTAAATAAATGTCGCCTTTGGCGACTCCTAAATTTTTAATTTTGCATTTTTAATTTTTAATTTTCTGAGCGGGAGACGGGACTTGAACCCGCGACCTCCACCTTGGCAAGGTGGCGTTCTACCACTGAACTACTCCCGCAAACACACAAT